>NZ_DAHVSH010000161.1:0-1715 GCF_027324685.1 Haloactinopolyspora sp. | reverse complement strand
TTCGCGACGGCCCACCAGGGAGACGGCGTCGGGCCGGACCTCGATACGCGTCCCGTCAGCCAGAACCACCTGGTACGAACCGTCGCGACGCTGCACGACCCGGCCCACGGCGCCCCGCTCGGCAGGGCCGGTCCCGCTCGTTCCGGGCTCTCGGACGACCACCTGCGCACCGAGCGGAATCGGCGCTTGGTCGCTCATCACGTACCCCCCACCGCCGGGATTCCGGCCACGCGGCCAGTCGAACGACGATCGCAAGACATGAGGCCATTCTCTCGCGGATCGGGTGCGACCGTGACCGACCGGCGAGTATCGGCCCGCTGCGGCCATGCCGGGTCGATGCTCGAGCGCCGGTACCGCCGGGCTACGTTGGCGCTATGACTCAGGAGCAATGGTCCGCCGTCGACAGCTATCTGACCGACCACGTCGTCGGCACCGACCCGGTCTTGGACGCAGCGCTGAAGGCCAGCGCCGACGCCGGGCTCCCGGCCATCAACGTGGCTCCCAACCAGGGCAAGCTCCTGCATCTGCTGGCCGTGATCCACGGCGCTCGGCGCGTTCTCGAGATCGGCACCCTCGGCGGGTACAGCGCCATCTGGCTCGCGCGGGCCTTGCCCGCGGGCGGGCGCCTGATCTCACTGGAGGCCGACCCCGACTACGCCGAGGTGGCGAGGTCGAACATCGTCCGGGCCGGATTGACCGACGTGGTCGAGATCCGTACCGGTGCAGCCCTGGACACGCTGCCGAAGCTCGCCGACGAGGGGACGGACCCGTTCGACCTCGTCTTCATCGATGCCGACAAGTCGAACAACCCCCACTATTTCGACTGGGCCCTGCGCCTGACCCGCCGCGGGAGCGTGATCATCGTCGACAACGTCGTCCGGGGCGGCGCTGTCATCGACGCCACCTCCGATGAGCCGAGTGTCATCGGAACTCGCCGGCTGTTCGAGCAGATCTCCACCGAGCCCCGCGTCGACGCCACCGCCGTGCAGACCGTCGGCAGCAAGGGCTACGACGGTTTCCTGCTCGCCACCGTCACGGCCGAGGTGTGATCCGTCGCACCCCCACTCGACGTCGACAACGGCCGACTCAGGCCGAACGCAGCAGCCGCTCGCCCAGCTCGCGCAGGTAGGTACCGAACTCGTCCGGCTGCACGATGGTGAATTCCGCGCCGACGGTGCTGAGCACGAAGGCCGGCCACTCGAACGCGTCGACGTTCATGGTCAGGCGGCTGACCTGCTCGTTCAGCGCCTCGACCGTGCCCCAGTCCCAGACGGCCCGTTGAACGGTGGCCGGGGCCGCGCAGACATCGACGATCACCTGATATCGCGTCGGTATCGACGCGAGCTGGTCACGGACGAATTGCGCAGCGTCGCTGGCCGGCAGCTCTCGAGGCCGGAACCGCACCCCGGTGACCGCGGGTTCGGTGAGGCGATCGACCCGGAAGGTCCGCCAGTCGTGCCGCTCGGTGTCCCAGGCCACGAGGTACCACCGGCTGCCCAACGAGACGAGCCGATGCGGTTCCACCAGCCGACTGGCTCGCTCTCCCGCGCGGGTGCGGTAGCCGAACCGTAGCCGTTCGTCGTCGCGGCAGGCCTGGGCGATCACCGTCAGGGTGTTCGCGTCGACGGTCGTGCCCGCGCCGAGCGCCGCCGGCACCGTGTAGGTCTGCAACGCGTCGACCCGCCGACGCAGCCGTGGCGGCATGACCTGGACGA
>NZ_DAHVSH010000154.1:0-4164 GCF_027324685.1 Haloactinopolyspora sp. | reverse complement strand
GGCAGCGCGTTCAGGCGCCAGGTCGCCCACACTGTGCCGCCGCGTGCCCACATCATGTGACCGGCCATCGCCCGGGCCGGGCTCCGCATCGCCATCAGCGCACCACCTTTCGTCGTTCGTTGTCGTTCTGGTCGTCGACCAGCGCCAACAGCGCCTGGACGCCGCTGAGCGGCCCGGTCTGCTGCACTGGCGCGGGTTCCGGCTCGGGCTCGTCGCCGCGCTGCGCACCCCGCGAGCGCTCCAGCAGCCGACGACGCAGCTGGTCGGACGCGCCGTCGAGGACGAGCTCGGGGGCGGCCACCGCAGGGGTCCCCGGCGGATCACCGATGAGCACGACCACGCGATGAGTCAGCCGACGCGCTCGGCGCAGCCGGATCGGGCGACCCTGATAGCGCCCGGTCGACGGAGCTCCGATGGCCCGGAACAGCCCGACGAGTGCGTAGAACGGGTTCCGCCCGTTCATCGGGAGCCGGCCGATCAAGAACACCGCACCGAAAGCGGAACCGAAAAGTACGGCGAGGTTCCCGAAGAAGCCGAAGACACCCCACGTGTCGATGGACATGCCGCCGATGACGATGATCGTGATGGCGACGATCAGCTGCTGAACCGTGTACGGACCACCCGGGATCTTGGTCCCGTCGGGCATGCGCCCCAGCAACTGCGGGAACTTGCGCGCCCGGGTGTAGTACTTGACGGTTTCGACGGACTCGTCGTCGGACATCGTGGCTCACCTCCCCTCGTCGACGTTCGGCAGATCCGGACCGGGTGAGGGGTGTTACGTGAGGGGCGCGGCTGGCGAGTCGACGTACTCCACGGTCGGCGCCGAGCCCGGCAGGTCTTCACCGACGGTGTCGCGCAGCGCGGTCACGTTGTAGACGATCCAGATGAAGACCCCTGCGGCCAACGCCGACACCACGATGGTTCCGACCGCGAACTTCGAGGTCACTGCTTTGAAGACCACGAAGAGCACAGCGACGGTGATGGCGACGACCCGGAGGACTTCGCGGAGGTCACTGGCGGTGCTCGACGTCCAGTCCAGTACTCCGGCCTGGATGGTGGTAGCTGTCGCCAGGTCCGGCGCTGCTGTCGCGAGGCTGGTGACGAGGCTCATGGCTCTCTCCTTGATGAGCGGGCGGGCATGGGACGCCTTATGGCGAGCCCGTCGAGGACGTTTCCGGGTCGGCGGTGACCGATCCGGTGTCACCGGTACCGGGCGATCCGGCCGGTGACGTGTTCTCCGCCGACGTCGACGGCGAGGCCGTGGTCGACGGGGAGTCGGGGGTCGGGACGGGAACTGGCTCGGCCAGAACCGGCGAGGTCATGAGTTCGGCGACCTCCCAGCGGCCTTGCCGTGCCTGCAGGACGAGGGCGTACTGGGCGCTGAGCTGCGCCTCGTTCGACCCGGACACGATGACGTCGACCTGGATGTCGACGCGCTCGCCGTCGTCCGGCGACTCGCTCGGCATGGCGTCCCCGGCCGCCGTGATCGCGGTGACCTCGATGGCGGCGTACGGGACCGGAGTGAGCGCGCGGAACGCCGTGCCAGGGCTGGTGTAGGCCTCGAGTTCGGCTTGATCGCCGTGCACGAGCATGGCGTTGAGGAAGTTCGTGACGCGGGCGTAGGCCGGATGATCAGTCGGTAGGTCCTCGTTGTAGACCACGTCGAGCTGATCGACGGAGCTCGGGGCGGGAACCGGGGCGGGCAGCGCCTGAGCGATCATCTCGCCTTCGACGTACAGCACCGGCAACCGGAAGTACAGCCGGCCCGAGGTCACTCGGGAGACTTCCGCGTTCTCGTCGTCGCCGTCGGTGTCGTTTTCGGCGGCTCCGCTGCCGTCCGCGTCGGCCTTGGCCGGCTTCTTCTCCGGTTGGCCCTCGGTGGCCTCGACGCTCACCACGACCGACCACAGATCGTTGTCATCGCGGACGATCTCGGCGATCTCCGGACGACGAACCGACCACGGGTACTCCGGGCGGGTCTGACTGATCCCGCCGAAGTACTGCCGCAATCCGTCGTCGTCATCGGCCGGCGTCTCCAGCCAGGCGACCACCGCGCGTTGCGCGAACTCACCGACGGCTGCGGCCTCGCCCATCCGCTCGCCGGGCCCGCCCTGGTGAATGACGGGGTCGCGGGCTGGGGTGAGCAGTTGCAGGCCCAGGGCCATCGGGCCGGCGATCAAGGCGGCCCACAGCAACCCGACGACCACTTTCGTCGTCATGTTCGCTCCGGCGGTCCACGAGTGCTGTTCCGAGGCCGGTCCGGTCTTCGTCTTCGGCCCAGATTCGCGCCCGGACGGGGTGCGACGCGACCGGCGCTCGTCACCGTCGGCGTGGTCGTCGTTCTTCGGCGGACCGAAGCCCCAATTGATCTTCATGGCTGCTGTTCCTCGAGACCGGTGTCGGTACGGCGTGGATCCAGCGGCGCGGTCACGTCAGCCGGAGCGATGTCCGTGCTCTGCGCCGCCTGCACCTCCGGCGGGTCCGACGGGTTCGGCCACCGCGAGAGGCGCACCAGACGTTCGAGGGCCTCCTGAGCGCGGTCGGCATGAGCACTCACCGCGTGCTGCAACCGGTCGGCCGCCTGACGGTCGAAGGGGTCGGCGACCAGATGGGCGATCTCGCGGTCGATGGCGCGCCTGGCGGCCAACACCGTCGCCGCGTCCATGAGGGAATCCCGGTTGCTGAAGTGCTCGGCCATCTGGGCTCCTCGATCGGCTGGTCGGTCTGACCGAGTAGGTGCCACCGGAACGTGTCTTGTGACGGCGAGCAACAAATCCTTCCGGGCTGAGCCCGGCCAGATCGGCGCGAATCCGCCCCGACCGGGCATGTTGGCGTCCCGTCGAGCCGACCGGGCAAGTGCGACGACGCTGGTGAACGCGTTGCGGGCAAGACTTCCGGCAAGGCCGGACGACCAAGGTCGCAGGTATCGAATCCCGGACCGAGGAGCCAGCCATGCCGACCACGCTCAGTGACGGCGCCACCGCCGAAGCCCTACGCGACGCACCGCTCACGACGGGCGCGCGGCGACGTACGGACGCGAGTCTGGCGGGCCGGCTGAATCACGAATGGGCTCGGCTACGCGCCGATACCGCGGCCGAGGCCACGGTGCGCCGGTGGGCACGCGAGCACGAAGCGCTGTCCGGGTGTCGCAGTCTCACCGACGTCGAGACACTGGTGCGCTCCTCGGACCGCGAACGCTGCAATCTGATCCTGCTGACGCTGGTCCGTCTGGCCCATGCCGGCGACGACCTGGCCGGACGGACGGTCCTGCAACTGATGCTGGGCAAGGCGATCCGCATCGCCGCCTCACGCTGCGGGCTCGATACACAGCACAGCCTCGAGGAAGCCGCCATCAGCGCGCTGTGGACGGCGATCGCGACGTACCCCGTCGAGCGCCGTCCCACCAAGGTCGCGGCCAACCTGGCCATGGACACGCTGCGGGCGGTGACCGGCGAACTCGCCTATCACCGCAGTGAGACGATCCTGGGGCCTGAGACCTTCGAGGCCGTCGAAGCGCACCGGGACGACTCCGCGGACGTCGAACTGCTGCAGCTCCTCGTCTGGGCCGTCGAGCGCGGGACCGTGTCCGCAGCCGACGCCACGCTGATTCTCGACATCTACACGCCCGCGCCGGGCGAGGCAGGCGGAGCGGCGGCCGCTGAGCGGCACGGCCTGAGCTGGCCGGCGGCACGACAACGGTCGAGCCGGGCCGTGCGCAAGATCGTCCGAGCGGTCCGCGACGATTCGCCCCTGGCCCAACCGGCCTGACGAACGGCTCCGACGCGGCGGGTCGCGGTCGTCGGTACGTACCTGACCGTACGCCTACCAAAAACTGACTCCATGCAGATCCCCATACAGACTCCATACAGAGCCCATGCAGACTCCATACAGAGCCCATAAAACTGGGCTGCAGGCCGCATACATTCGACATACATAAGCCATGTATGCCCTAAATGTCCGGGAAGCGTTCGACACGCAGCCCAGCGATATTGGCCAAGGCTTAACAATTCGCACCCTATGCGGTTGTCTCTGCTGTCACATACTCTGTGTGACGAGACCACCCCCGGAACCGGTCTCGACGTGCACGAGGAGGGCGGCCTTCGTGACTATCAGTAGTTCCGGCCACCGGCCGGCGCGCAGGACGGCTCACGCCGACGATGCGCT
>NZ_DAHVSH010000150.1:0-10807 GCF_027324685.1 Haloactinopolyspora sp. | reverse complement strand
GTCACCGGAGGGCCCGCTGAACAGCGGCAGGATCGTCGTGCGATCCACCAGCCACTGCTGATCTTCCTTGCACTGCTCGCAGGTCAGCGGCGTGTCCGGGAAGAGCCCGGCGAGCTCGTCGAGCAGGTGCGGCGACCACGAGACCATCGCGGCCTTGCCGGCGAGGTAGTTCGCGCGGGTGGTGTCCACGTCGCCGGCGCCGGCCGGGGCGTACTCGTTCAGGTCGACGTAGAACTGGATGGCCTCTTCGCACTCCGGGCTGTCCAGCGTGATCTCGCCGTTGTCGTCGACCAGCTGGCAGTTGTTGGCCAGCGCGACATGTTCGAACACCTGCATGGTGAAACCGTCGCCGCCGGAGCTGCCCGGAGCGAAACCGTTCACCCCGTCCTGCCCGTGCAACTGTTCGGCGGCGGCCAGTACCTGCTCGTACGTCTCGGGCGGCTCCAAGCCGGCCGCCTCGAACAGGTCCGTCCGGTAGAAGATCATCTGGCCCCAGCCGTCGGACGGGACGCTGGCGTACTCGCCTTCGCCGCCGTCGGTCCTGATGAGGTCCAGGGCGCTCTCGTTGAACGTGTCGGCACCGAGTTCGTCGACCAGCTCGCTCGCCGCGGCGGAATCGAGGATGCCCTCGTCCACCCAGCCCGCCGCCAGCTCGACGCCGTGCACGACGACGTCGGGAAGGTCACCGGCCGCGGCCGCGGAGACCATCGCCTGCGGCAGGTCGGGCGCGCTCACGCCGACGAGTTCGACCTCGATACCGGTCTGCTCGGTGAAGTCCGCGAGCACCGGCTTCATCTTCGCCATCCGGTCGTTGGTGTCGTACACCGTCCAGAACGTCAGGGACCCGTCACCGTCCCCAGAGCCGCCGCCGTCGTCGCCGGAACATCCGGCAGCGAGGAGCGCCAAAGCCGCCACCGATGCGCCCAGGGTCCGTCGCCACATGATGCGGTCCTCCTCGCTGTCCGTTTGATGATCAAGTGCACGACCCTAGGGCCGCATGCCTGAAGGCGCGTCCATGCTTGGCTGGCGTGATCCAGGCTGTCAATGATCGTCTACAACATGCAAGAAACAGAAACAATAGAGTGTGGTCATGACGGAATCGGCCAGACTCGACGAACTCGACCGGCTCGTGATCGCCGCTTTGCTCGCCAACCCCCGCGCCACGAACGCGCAGATCGGCGAGGCCGTGAGCAGCTCGGAAGCGACGGTCTCGCGCCGGATCGCCCGGTTGCGCCGCGACCGGACGGTCCTGGTCGTGGGCGCGCTGGACTCCCAGATCAGCCACCGCGCCCGCACGGTGTTCGTCCGGCTCCGGTGCACGCCGGGCGCCGGCAACGACGTCGCCTACCCCCTCGCGCAGTGGCGAGAAGCCGGCTCGGTCAAGTTGCTGACCGGCAGCGTCGATTGCGTGGCGGAGCTGGCCTACACCTCGAACGAGCACCTGTACCGGGTGATGATGAAGGAGCTTCCGCAACTGCACGGGGTGGTCGCCACCTTCAGCAACCAGGTCATCCGCCGCTTCGCGACCCCGCACAGCTGGAACCCGGGCATCCTCCCGGACGAGGCCGTCGCCACCCTGCGTGCCAGCCGCCGCGACCGCTGGCACGAGCGGCCCGAACCCGACGAGGTGGCGCCCATGTCGACCCTGGACGAGCGGCTACTCGCCGAGATGATCGTGGATGGCCGCATCGGATGGCAGGAGCTCGCCGCCCGCTGCGGCGTCACACCGTCCACCGCCCGCCGGCGCACCGAGCAGCTCATGGAGCGCGGAATCCTGCGGATGCGCGCCGTCGTCGAGCCCGAGGTGCTGAACCTGACGGTCAACGCGTTCATCTGGCTGTCGATCAACCCCACGAAACTCAGCCAGGCCGGCGAACGACTCGCCCGGCACCGCAGCGTCCTGATGATCGCCGCCACGACCGGTGACCGGAACCTGTGCGGCGAAGTCGCGGTCGCCAACGACAGCGCGCTCTACGACTTCCTGTCCGAGACCATCGGCAATCTGCCGGGGTTGATTCACGCCGACGTCGCGGTGAGCCTGCGCACCGTCAAGCGGGCCGGCATGCTCACCGAGCCGACATAGCGGCGATGCAGCGAGGCTGCGCCATGTCCGGACGTGGAGCCGCGTGGCAGGTGAGCCCGGAATTGCAGGGGGCTCGGCAGCCCTCGTTGGCCAGGGGTGACATGCGTGACAACTGTTGCCCTCGGCGTCACCGGCCACGAGGCGTTGCTCCATGGCCGTCGCCAACGATTCATCGTTTTCTGAATTCAGGATTCGATGTACCGTTCGCCCATGACCACGGTGACGATGTCGCACACCGAGGCGCTGGCCCGGCTGGGGCACGCGCTGTCGGACCAGACCCGCGCGAGCATCCTGCTCGCACTGCGCGAAGCACCGGCGTATCCATCGGATCTGGCCGACGCCCTGGGCGTGTCGAGGCAGGTCATGTCCAACCAGCTGGCCTGCTTACGTGGATGCGGTCTGGTCACGGCCGAGCGTGAGGGACGCCACAGCTGGTATCGGCTCGCCGATCCTCATCTGGCTCCAGCGTTGTCGCATCTGCTGCGCGTCGTGCTGTTCGTCGATCCGACCTGTTGCGGCCCGGACGAGTGCACGTGCACATGACCCGCTTCCCGGGACCGCGTCGTCGTCGGCGGCCCTGGTCGGCTTCGGCCTCGATTCCGCCGTCGAGGTCGTCTCCGCCACTGCCGTCGCGTGGCAGTTCGCCGGGCGTGTGCCCCGGGTTGCACCCGCGCCTGCTGTGCCGGGCCCACCGGCGAGCAGCCGTGAGCGCGGGCCCGGTTTCGACCGGGCCGGGGCGGCCCGGTTCAATGCAGGCTGGCGAACGACCCGACGACGAAGGACGCTCCGTCATGCCGAATCCGCGCACGAGCTGGACGAGTGTGCTCTGCGACTCCCTGGAAAAGGTGTTTCCCGATGCCGATCCGCGCCCGATGGATACCGGGATCACCCAGCACGTCTTCGCCGGTGAAACCATCGCCGTCCAGGTCGCGCTGAAACCGCCGACCCAACGTGCCGGCCGCCCGCCCGAGGTGGACGTCGAGGTGGTGACCGGGCCGGGAATCACCGCCACGCTCTCGAGCGTCGACCTGGTCCCGGCCTCGTTCCTGGCCTTCGACGAGCACGACGACGGCTACCTGCGCGACACCGCCGGGCTCTACCCCGACCCGCTGCGCCCGATGCCCGAGCCGAGGATCCGTGCGTTCATCGGGCAGTGGCGGGCGGTCTGGATCGATCTGTGCGCGGACGACGACGTGAGCGACGGCACCGTGCCGATCCGGATCACGCTGCGCAGCGACGACGGCACCACAGTGGGCGCACACGACATCCTCGTCCACACGGTGGCCCAGCCGCTGCCGCCGCTGCAGATCGTCAACACGCATTGGTTCCACTGCGACGGGTTGGCGACCCACTACGACGTGGAAGTGTGGTCCGACGAGCACTGGCAGCTGATCGACCGGTTCCTCGCCGCCGCGGCCGAACTCCAGATCAACTCGGTGCTGACGCCGGTGTGGACGCCGCCGCTGGACACCGCGGTCGGGCACTATCGCCGGTCCACCCAATTGGTGGGCATCGCCGAAACCGCGGACGGGTACGTCTTCGACTTCGCCCGGCTGCAGCGGTGGATGGCGATGGCTCGAGCGCACGGCATCCGCTCCCTGGAGATCAGCCACTTGTTCACCCAATGGGGCGCGGCCTACACCCCGGCGATCTACGTCGAGCGCGACGGGCACCAGGTTCGCGCCTTCGGGTGGGACGTGCCCGCGACCGACCCCTCGTACCGCAAGTTCCTCGACGACCTGCTGCCCGCGCTGCTCAGCGTGCTCGACGCCGAGTGGGGCCTCGACCACGTCATCTTCCACGTCTCGGACGAACCCCACGGTGAGCACGCCGAGAGTTACCGCGCCGCGCGGTCGGTCGTCGACGACCTGCTCGCCGGCTGCACGATCGTCGATGCGCTGAGCGACTTCGAGCTGTTCTCGTCGGGCACCGTCCCGATCCCGGTGGTCGCCACCGATCACGCCGAACCGTTCCTGCGCGCCGGCGTGCACCCGCTGTGGCTGTACTACTGCGTCTCTCAGCACCGCGACGTCGCCAACCGGTTCATCGCCATGCCGTCCAGCCGCAACCGGGCGATCGGGACGCAGCTGTATCTCACCGGCGCAGCCGGTTTCCTGCACTGGGGCTTCAACTTCTACAACAGCGCCGGCTCGTTGGCCCCGATCGATCCGTTCGCCAGCGCCGATGCCGATGGCAGCTTCCCGGCCGGAGATCCGTTCCTCGTGTACCCGGGCCCGGACCGACGGCCGTGGCACTCGATCCGCTCGCGGGTGTTCGGCGAGGCGATGAACGACCTGCGGCTGCTGCAGCTGGTGCGCGACCGGCACGGCGACGACCTGGCCCGCGCCATCGCCGACCCCGACGGCGACACCACGCTGAGCAGCTTCAGCCTCGACCCGGACCACTACCGCCGAATGCGCGCCCGCCTCGCGGATTCGCTACGCTGACGCGCCCCGGTTACGGCTCGATGGGACGGACCCGCTGCCGGTAACGCTCCTGGAGCGTCTTGTTGTGCGCGTCGCCGGTCGCCAGGTTCGCTGAGATGAACACCGGCGGACGGTGGCCGTCCTCGAGCAGGCGGAGACAGGTCAGCTCGGTGAGGATCTGCGCGATGAGCACGCCGGTGAACGACGACACAGCCCCGGTCTTCAGCCCGGGAGCGACCTCGATCGCCGCGTCGCCTTCCGGCGCGCAGTTGTCGATCACGACATCGGCCAGGTCGGCGAGCCGCGGGCCTCCGGTCTCTCGCGCCGCGGACGAGCGGGTGTGCGCCAGTGACGTGATCGCCACGATGCGGTGCCCGCGATCGCGCGCGAGCGAGGCCATCTCCACGATCGACGAGTTCAGCCCGGAGTTGGACACGATGACGAACAGGTCGGCGGGGTTCGGCTGCGCCAGGGTGTAGATCCGTTCGGCCAGGCCGGGCTCTCGCTCGTACGTCGGGTCCAGGATCCGCGCCGGATCCGCACCGCCGAACATCACCAGATCTTTCACCGCGAGCATGCTGACCGGTGCCAGCCCACCCGCGCGGCCGGCCAGCTCCAGCGTGACGATCCGGGAATGCCCGGTTCCGAACGCCTGCAGCACGCCGTCGGCGGCTATCGCCTCCGCCGCCAGCGCAGCGGCCTTCTGCATCGCCGCCATCTGGGTCGTGATGACGTGGTCGGCCAGCCCCGCTGCTTGCCGGGCGAATTCGGACTCGATCATTCCCGCTCCTCACTTCTACGGACAGCCTGCACCGCGCGGACCGCGGCGTCGGCTATGCGCTCGCCGCTGCCCGGCCGCACCGGGCTGACGAGAGTCTCGTACGTCGGCAGCGTGTCCCGGCTGGGCAGGTACCCGAGGTATCCGTTCGTGTAGCCGAGCACGATGACGTCCGGGCCGGTCGCCGCCCGGATCGACTCCCCCAGAGCCAGGAACAGCTCGGCCGGGACAGCCACCAGCGTCACCTCGCCGAGGCCGACAGCTTGGACATCCACCACGTAGTCGTCGACGCGTCCGCGGGCCGCCAGGTCGCGCGCCAACTGCAGACCCTGCTCGTACACGACACGCGTGCGTTCGTCGGTAGGAGCTCCCGGCGGCTCGTCCGGTAGGCCGTCGACGTCGGCAGCGGACTTGGGCTCCAGGCGTACGGTGCGCGACACCGGAGGACGCACCGCGTTGCGCCGGGACTCGTACTCGCCGTGCGCCTCGATTTGCACGTGGCTGGCGACGACGGCCGCGAGCCGGTCGATCTCCGCTGCCGACCGGCCGGCCCGAGTGTGCCTGGTGCTGATGTCACCTGCGGCCCCGGTGACGGCCACCGCCCAGCGGTGCGGCGTGGCGAGGCTGCGCCGGATCCCTCCGTTCAGGTCCGCGCTGACGTCGCGGTTGGCGGCAGGCAGCACGGTCGGATGGACCGGGGAGATCGTGATCACCCCGACGACGTCGTCGTCGGCGACCACGATCATGTCGACGGGGATCTCCATCGGAGCCGTGTCGTCGGCATTGCGCCGACCAGCCAGCTTGGGGACCCACGCGCGCGTGTGCGCCAACGCGGCGTCCTGCTCGTCGGCCAGCGCCGTCTTCGCTGCCGCGACCGTGGCTTCGAGCAAGCGAACTCCGAGGCCGGGCGGCGTCGCAGCGCCTCCCGGAGTGCAGCCGGCCTCAGGACTCGCGTGCGTGTGTGTGGCCGAGACCCAGCAGGAGTCGACGCCCAGATCGAGCAGTCCCGCGCGGATCCGGTCCACGATGTCGGTGTTGACGCAGATCAGATCCGCGACCACGAGGGCGAAGCGGTGTGCGTCGTCGGCGAAGGTGAGTACGTGGACCTCCAGCGGGTCCAGCACGCCCTCGACTCCCTGGGAACGGTCGGCGTAACCGCCCATCCCTTCACCCGGCACCACCTCGAGGTCCCGGGCACCATGTCCGACTCTCACGCATCTTCCCCCGTCTCGATACCGTCCACGTCGTGGCGTAGTCGCTCGACCAGCTGGGCATAGGGCGCAGCGGCCCGCAGCAGCGTCAATCCGCCCTCCAGCGGAGAACTCACCGGATCGGCCAGGTCCAGCCCGCGGCCCCGAAGCTCGTCGGCCAGCAGGCGACGGAAGAGCGGGCTGGCGCCGATCAACCGACCGGAGTACGAAACGCGGCGGCCGGCGTCGCCCTGGCGTTTCGCTGCGGCGGCCGCGGCCGTCGCGAGATC
This sequence comes from Haloactinopolyspora sp., assembly GCF_027324685.1. Taxonomy (NCBI): domain Bacteria; kingdom Bacillati; phylum Actinomycetota; class Actinomycetes; order Jiangellales; family Jiangellaceae; genus Haloactinopolyspora; species Haloactinopolyspora sp. The sequence continues at coordinate 4,040 of NZ_DAHVSH010000150.1, read as the reverse complement.
GTCGACCGCCGCTGCACAGATCGTCCGCGCGACGTCGTCGTGGTCGGCGGCCGCCATGACGGCGGGGGCGAAGCCGGAGATGCGGGCGACCACCTGCGGATCACGGTAGAACCGCTGCAGGCCCGCCAGGTCCGTTCCGCCGACCGCTCCGGGAAACTCCCGGGTGAGGGTCGTCGCCGCACCCACGCCGTCGAGTGCCGCCGCCGCGGCCCGCAGCCCGGCCAGCCCGATCGCGTAACCGCTGCCGCGATCACCGAGCAACGGTCCCCAGCCGTCGAGCCTGGAGCACCTACCGGCCGGGCCTACCGCGAGCACGTTCGTCCCGGTCCCCGCGCACAGCACCGTGCCCGGGCCACCCACGGCACCGGCATGGGCGAGGTAGACGTCCTCGACCACCAGGGCCGGTCCGCGGAAGAGCGCTTCGAGCTGCGCGGCCAGTCGTCGGCGCGCGTCGAGTTCGCCGGGTATCCCCGTCAGCCCCGCGACGACGCCGGTGACCTCGGCGGGCAGGTCGAGCGTCGCAGCCGCTTCGCGGACACCGGCGACGATGCGATCGACGCCGTCCTCACCGGGCTGGTAGACCATGCCGGCGCCGACGCCGCTCTGCCGGTGTGGCCCGGTGGCCACGAGCACCCGCACCTGCGACTTGCCGCCGTCGATGCTGATGACGGCATCGTGACCGGTCACTTCGACATCCCCGCCGTGAGCCCGCTGATGATGTGCCGGGTCGCCAACGCGAAGACGATCGCCAGCGGAACCAGCGCGATGACGAGGCCGGCGAACAACGTCGCTCGATCCGCGGCGAACTCGCCGAAGAAGCGCGTCAGCCCGACGGGCACGGTGTACTTCTCGTCGCTGCGCATCAACACCAGCGGGTAGAAGAAGTCGTTCCAGGTCAAGGCGAACTGGAACACCGTGACGACGGCGAGCGCGGGACGCATCAGCGGCAGCGCGACCGATACGAACATCCGCCCCGGGTTCGCACCGTCGAGGCGAGCCGCCTCCTCGAGCTCGAGCGGAAGCCCACGCATGAAACCCATGATCACGAAGATGGAGAACGGCACGCCGTTGGCGGCGTAGAGCAGCACCAGACCGATCCGGCTGTCGATGAGCCCGACCGACTGGTACATGTAGAACACCGGCAACAGACCGAGTTTGGCCGGAATCATCAGCCCGGAGATGAACAGCGCCGCCAGGAACGCCCGGCCGCGGAACCGCCACCGCGACAGGGCATAGGCCGCCATCGCGGAGACCGCGACGCACAGCGACACCGCCGCGACGGTGACGGCCACGGAGTTCAGGAAGTAGATCGACAGCGACGCCGTCTCCCAGGCCCGCTGGTAGTTCCCGAGGTCCAGCGAGGTCGGCAGCCCCACGGGTTGCTGCAGGATGTCGGCGTTCGTCCGGAACGAACCCACCAGGACGAGCACGAGCGGACCGAAGGCGAGCGCGGTGTAGCCCCACAGCAGCAGCTGGACGCCGACGCGCCGCAGGCCGAAGCCCGGGCCGCGCCGAGCCGGTGGTGGGCCGGCCTGTTCCGGGGCTCGGGCCGCACGTCGCGTCGTGGCCGGCGAGAGCGGGGTCATTGGGTCACCTCCCGGCGCCGGAGCAACCGTTCGAGCACGATGGCGAAACCGAAGATCACCACGAAGATCAACATGGCCAGCGCCGAGGACTCTCCGATCGCGTTGGTGCCGCCTTCGAACGCCGTGCGGTAGTAGAGCAGGCCCAGCACGTCCATCGCACCGCCCGGCCCGCCGTCGGAACCGCCCAACGCGTACACCAGGTCGAAGATGTTGAAGCAGCCGATGAACGTGAGCACGGTGATGACACCGACAGCCGGCATGAGCAGCGGGAATCGCACACTCCAGAACGCCCGCGCGGGCGAGGCTCCGTCCAGTGCCGCCGCCTCCTCCAACTCCTGTGGGATCCCGCCGAGAGCGGCGAGGAAGATCAGCATCGGCCCGCCGATCCATTGCCAGGCGTTGACCAGGACCAGCACCGGAAGCGCCGTGGTGGGCTCACCGAGCCAAGGCAGCGCCCACGATTCCAGGCCCACCGAGCGCAGCACGTAGTTGATCGGCCCGAAGTTCGGACTGAGCAACAGCGACCAGATGTAGCCGACGATGAGCGGACTGATCAGGTACGGCAGCGAGAACACCGTCTGGAAGAAGCGCTTGAAGCGCGGGTTGCGATAGAGCAGGACCGCCAAGCCCAGTCCCACGGTGTTCTGGATCGCCATGGTGCCGACGAAGAACAGCACGTTGTGCCACAGCGCGGTCGGGATCTCCGTGCCCAGCGGGTATCGGGTCAGGATCTCCTGGTAGTTGCCGAGTCCGGCGAACCCCGCGCGCTGGGTGCCCTCCCACCAGAAGAAGCCGTAGTAGAAGGCCGTGCCCAGCGGGACGATGATCAGCAAGCCGTACAACGCCAGCGCCGGCAGGCAGAAGGCGGCGATCCAGCCTGCGGGGGTGCGGTTGAGGCGGCCCGCGGAGCGCCGCCTCAACCGCGGCCGAGTCTCTACTGCGTCGGCTCGAACCACTGGTCAACGCCTCGCTGGATGTGGTCGGCGGCTTCCTCGGCGCTCCACTGGCCGAGGACGAAGTTCGAGAGCCCTTCCGAAGCGAGGTCCCATGCTGTCGGCTCGCCGCTGGAGAAGTAGGCGTAGGTGACGTACGGGCTCGGGTTGGCCAGGTACGCATCCAGCGCCTGCGCCAGCAGCTCGTCGCTGGGCTCGACACCGGGCACCGCGCTGATCTGGCGCAGCTCGTCGGTGAAGGCCTGGCCGAACTCCGGGGTGGCCATCCAGCGCACGAGGTCGAGGGCGGCCTCTTGATTCGGCGAGTTCGCCGAGACGCCGAACGAACCGTCCAGGTAGCCGGGCACGAGGGTCTCCGACACGGCCGCCTGTGGCGGCGGTGGAACGTTGAAGATGCCCAGTTCGAGGTCCGGATTCGCCTGCGCGAACACCGCGAGCTCCCAGACGCCGCCAGGGAACATGGCCGCCTGGCCCGAGGTGAACAACGCCTGGGCGTCGGTGTAGCTCGTGCCCTTGTACTGCGAACCCCAGAACGGGCTGGTCTCGTTCCACGTGGTCAGCGAGTCGACCCACGGTCGATCGGTGAACGTGGCCGCACCGGCGAGCATCTGCTCCAGGTAGTCGCTGCCGCCGTAGGTGCTCGCGCCGAAGATCTCGTGCTGAATCGGCAGCATCCAGGTGTCGGTGACGGTAGCGGCCAGCGGCACGACGTCGGCATCGTTCAAGGTGGTGAACGCGGCGATCATGTCTTCCCAGGTCTCCGGAGGTGTGAGCCCGTGCTCGTCGAAGATCGCCTGGTTGTAGATCACATGCAGGGTCTGCAGCGCGAACGGTACGCCGTAGATCTGGCCGTCGGCCACGCCGCGCGCGCCGTCGAGCACCTCGGTGGGGAAGTCCGCGAGCGCGTCGACCTCGTCGTCCAGCGGCACCACACTGTCGGAGGCCACCACTGGTTGCAGGAGGCCGTACGACCGCAACTGCGCGACGTCGGGCCCGTTCTGGTCGGACAGGCCGGTACGCAGGATGGTGTCGTACTCCTCGGCCTTGTAGGGGACGTACTCGACGGTGACGCCCGGATTGGCGTCCTCGTAGAGCTGGAAGATCTTCTCGTAAGCAGCGACGTCCTCCTGCCGCCAGCCCCAGACCTCGAGGGTGGTCTCGCCGCCGCCGTTGCTGGTATCGGACTCGCCCTCCGATGCGCTGGGGCTGCACGCCGTGATGACGAGCGCCAGCGTCCCGAGTGCGGCGAGCACGCCGTATCGCCTGCTGATCATGGTTGGCCTCCAGGCCGGAAGGTTTCACCTGAGGTCCCAGAACCTAATACCGGTCTATACCGCCGTCAAGTGTGGGCTATTCTGTCTTCACCCGCTGTTAAGGTCGGGATCACGATCTACGAGTAAGGAGTAGGACCGCGCCTAGGCCACGCCACGAGCCCAGCGACGTCGCGTCGGAGGTGTTCACGACCGGCGATCGCCCGAAGGGCGAGCACATCAAAGATGTG
>NZ_DAHVSH010000149.1:0-21826 GCF_027324685.1 Haloactinopolyspora sp. | reverse complement strand
GCCGCACCGGCGCTGATCGCCGCGGCAGCGATGGCCGGCCGGGGCGCGTCGCGCAGCGACGATGCCCGTTGCCCGAGGGCCACCGGCTTGGAGAACACGAGCACCGGCCAGCCGTTCTCAGCCGCGGTCTTGCGCAGCAACCGGTCCGGATTGACGGCGTACGGATGTCCGACGGCCTCCAGCATCGGCAGGTCGGTCGCGGAGTCGGAGTAGGCGTAGCTGCGAGTGAGGTCGTAGCCACGCTCGGCGGCCAGTTCGCGCACCGCCGTCGCCTTGTTCTCGCCGTAGGCGTAGAAGGCGAGCTCGCCGGTGAACTTGCCGTCGTCGCCGACGGTCATGCGGGTGGCGATGACGGTGTCGGCACCGAGCATCTCACCGATCGGCTCGACGACCTCCGCGCCGCTGGACGACACGACGACGACGTCTCGCCCGGCCAGGTGATGTTCCTCGATGAGGGTGACCGCCTCGTCGTAGACGATGGGGTCGACGATGGTGTGCAGAGTCTCGGCGACGATGTCCTTCACCGCCTGGACGTCCCAGCCGGTGACCAAGCCGGACAGGTACTCGCGCATCCGCTCCATCTGGTCGTGGTCGGCCCCGCCGACCAGGTAGACGAACTGGGCGTAGGCGCTGCGCAGGACGGCTCGGCGGTTGATCAGTCCGCCCTGGTAGAAGCTACGGGAAAAGGCCAGCGTGCTCGACTTCGCGATGATCGTTTTGTCGAGGTCGAAGAACGCGGCGGTGCGCGGGTGGTCGTCGTTGTCCACGCTGTACGAGGATACCGATCGAACCTCCTGATGCCGATGAGGTTCAGGAAAGCCACGAGTCAGCTGAGACCGCTGAGGCGCCCCGGGAAGATGTAGACAACTTTTTCTACAGCGGCGTGTTTGGTGCCCGGAGGAGTGGGGCACCATCTCATCGGCGGCACCCCCCCGCCGCCTCGACCCGGCCCGCCCCCCTGGCCGGGTCCACACGGCTCCTGCCTCCCACCCGGCAGGGGCCGTGTCCATTTTCCGGGCCTGTTCGCCGTCGTCCACAGGGCGGGCCGATTCGCTTGGTCGTCCACAAATCGACGCAGCCCCCTGACGCCCGGGCGCCGATTCCGGTGAGGCTGAAAGCGGTCTGATCCGTTGTCCCGGAGGTGCTCCGTGTCCCGCCCGTCTTCCCGAATCCGTGCCGAGCGCGAACCCGCAGGGGGTCCGTCGCTGTCACCCCGTCCGCTGCTGGTCACCGCCGACGACGCCTTGCTGGACGACCTGCTGCGCCTGGCCGCGGCAGCAGGGGTGGACGTCGACGTCGCCGGCGACCCGGGGGCGGCTAGGTCGCGATGGCCCAGGGCGCCGCTGGTGGTCGTGGGTGACGACCAAGCCGGCCTGCTGGTGCGGCTCGCGCCGACGCGGCGGCGCGACGTGTACATCGTCGGGCGCGACCCGGACGACGCCGGCATCTGGCGGCGCGGCGTCGAGCTCGGCGCCGAGCAGGCGCTGTTCTTACCCCGCGACGAGTCGTGGCTGGCCGGTCGCTTCGCCGATGCCGCTGAAGGGCACAGCCGTGAAGCCGTCGTCCTCGGTGTTGTCGGCGGCTGCGGTGGTGCGGGTGCCTCGGTCCTGGCCACCGGGCTGTCCGTCACGGCCGCACGGCGGGGATTCTCGGTCGTCCTCGTCGATCTGGATCCGCTCGGCGGCGGACTCGACCTCGTTCTGGGCGCTGAAGCGGTCACCGGTGTGCGCTGGGCCGACCTGGCCGGCACGAAAGGGCGGCTGAGCGCTCGGGCCCTGCACGCCGAGCTGCCCGGCCGCCACGGCCTGGCGGTGCTGTCTTGCGGGCGTGACGATCTGCCGATCATTCCGCCGGAGGCGGCCGACGCGGTGTTGTCGGCGGCTCGGCGCGCCTGCGACCTCGTCGTGCTCGATCTGCCTCGGTGGCCGGACCGGGCAGCTGAAGAGGCGATCGTCCAGTGCTCGGCGATCTTGCTGGTGGTGCCCGCCGAGGTCCGGGCGGTGGCGGCGGCCTCGCGGGTGGCGGCCACGTTGACCACCGTCGCCGCCGACGTGCGGGTGGTGTCTCGCGGCCCGTCGTCGTCCGGGCTGGACGGCGCCGACGTCGCCTCCGCACTCGGGCTACCACTCGGTGCCCAGTTGGTCTCCGAGCCACGGCTGACCGCGAACATCGACCGGGGCGAGCCGCCGGGCCTCGACGAAAAGGGCCCGACGGTCACCGCATGCACGGCTGTCCTGGACGAGGTCGTGCCCGCCTACCAGGCGAGGGCGGCGTGATGGCCGTCCGGCAGGCGCTGGCTCCCCGCTCCGGCAGCGTCGACCCCGCCCTGCTCGAACGAGTCCGAGGGGTGCTTGCCGCCGCGGCCGAGCCGCCGACGCCGGCGCGGGTCGCGGCCGTGCTCAGAGCCGAAGGCGCCGTGCTCGGCGACGCCGCGGTGCTCGAGGTCACCGAGGCCCTGCGAGCCGACATCACCGGTGCCGGGCCACTCGAGTCGTTGCTCCGCGAACCCGGTGTGAGCGACGTGCTTGTCAACGGCCCCGACGACGTCTTCATCGACCGCGGGCACGGGCTGGAACGCACCTCGGTCCGGTTCAGCGACGAGGCCGCGGTCCGTCGCCTGGCCGGACGGCTCGCCGCGGCCGCGGGGCGGCGCTTGGACGACGCCGTGCCGTTCGCCGATGCCAGACTGCCGGACGGAACCCGCTTCCATGCGGTCCTGCCGCCGGTCGCCCCCGACGGGACGGTGATCTCGCTGCGGGTGCCGCCAGCGCGAACGTTCGACCTGCCGGCGTTGGTCCAGGCGGCAACGGTACCGGCGGAGCTGGTGGCATGGCTCACGGCAGTGGTGCACGCTCGGCTCGCCTTTCTCGTCACGGGTGGCACCGGTACGGGCAAGACCACCGTGTTGAGCACCTTGCTCGGGCTGTGTCCTCCGGACGAGCGGCTCGTCCTGGTGGAGGACGCCGCGGAGCTGCGCCCCGACCACGCGCACACGATCCGGCTCGAGGCCCGCACGACCAACGTCGAGGGCGCCGGACGGGTCGGGCTCGACGACCTCGTTCGGCAGGCGCTACGCATGCGCCCGGATCGCATCGTCGTCGGTGAGGTCCGCGGTGCCGAGGTGGTGGACCTGCTGGCCGCGCTCAACACCGGTCACGAGGGCGGCTGCGGCACCATGCACGCCAACTCCGCCGACGACGTACCGGCCCGGCTCGAAGCCCTGGGTATCGCTGCCGGGCTCCGGCGCGATGCCGTACACGCGCAGGCCGCGGCAGCGCTCGACGTGGTGATCCACTTGGCCCGCGACCGGTACGCAGTGCGCCACGTGGCCGAGGTGAACGTGGTGACCCGGGCCGACGGAGACACGATCAGCATGCATCCGGCGTTCGTCGTCGACGACACCGGCACCGTCACACGCGGGCCTGGCCACGCGGTTCTCGCGGGCTGGCTGAGTCGGCGCGGGCAGCTGCCGTGACCGCCGCAGCAGTGGTGCTCGCGGCAGCTGCGGCCGCGGTGCTGGCCGGAGGCCGACCTCGCCTCCTGGCGACCCGGCTGGGGCTGGGCGAGACCCAGCCCCCACGGGCAAGGAGAGGTCAGGTGCGGACCGGGGCTGAGGTGGTCGTCGTCGCGGGTGTTCTCGGCGCGGGGCTCGGGATAACCGTGGCCGGGCCAGGCGGACTGATGGTCGGCGGATTCGCGCCGCTGGTGATCCGGCGGTGGTGGAGGCGGCGCGCGGCGGCCGAGGCCCGGCGGCGGCGGGAGCGTGACGTCGAGGAAGCTTGTGTGGCGCTGGCCGGGGAGCTCGATTCCGGCGTCCCCGCACGCCAGGCTTTGACCTCGGTCGCGCACCAGTGGCCGGATCTGTTCGCCGACGCGGCCGGGCGTGCGATGGTCGGTGGCGATCCAGCCGCCGCCGTGCGCGCCAGCGCGCACCAGCCAGGTGCGGAGGCGCTGGTCGCAGTCGCAGCGGCGTGGGAGGTGTCCGAGCGCACCGGTGCGGGGCTGTCGGCGGTCCTGGTCACCGTGGCCGACTCGCTGCGAGCCGAAGCCGGTGTCCGTCGCGAGGCGTACACGCATCTCGCCTCGGTTCGCACGACGGCTCGGCTGATGGCGGTGTTGCCGGTGGCGACCTTGATGCTGTTCTCCGCGGGCGAGGGCGCCGCGCTGGAGTTCCTGACCAGGTCGGTGTACGGGCTGGGGTGCATCGCAGCGGCTGCGGTGTTCGTCGCGGCCGGCCTGTTCTGGGTCGACCGCGCGGCGAAGTCGGTGCGCTCGGTGTGGCAGACGTGAGTGTCGCCGCCGCGCTGTGTGCCGCGCTCGCCGTCGTCGTCGGTCTCGCCCCGGCGCCGGGGCCGACCCGGTTGCGCTCGGTCCTGGGGGCTCGGTCCGTGAGCGCTCGCGGAGCTGCCGATCAGCGGGCTGGATCGGTGCCGGCGAACTGGCCGACCTCACGGCGGGGCCGTGCGCTGGCTGCCGGCAGCGCTGCCGTGGCGGGCGTGACACTGCTCGGGTGGCCCGTGGGAGCCGTCCTCGGCGCCGGACTCGGCGTCGCGACCTGGTTCTGGCTGCCCCGACTGGAACCGAGAGCACGCGTGCGTGAACGTGAACACGTGGCCGGGATGCTGCCACTGGCTGCCGACCTCCTGGCCGCAGCCGTGACGGCCGGATGTCCGCCCGTGGTGGCAGCCGAAGCCGTGGGCGCGGCGATCGGCGGTCCACTGGGTCGCGCGCTGGTCGACGCGGCCGCCGCAGCGAGCGTCGGTGCCGATCCGGCGCGAGCGTGGGCGCCGATCACGGCCGAGCCGACGGTCCGTCCCCTTGCCCGGTCGCTGGAATCGGCTCTGACGAAAGGCACGTCGCCGGGCCCTGCGTTGCGGCGCGCAGCAGCTGACGCCCGTGAGGCCACCCGCCGCGCCGGTGAGGCGCGCGCCCGCGCCTTGGGCGCTCGCGCAGCGGCGCCGCTGGGCCTGTGCTTCCTGCCGGCCTTCGTCCTGCTCGGTGTCGTTCCCATCGTCGTCACGTCGGGCGCAGCGCTGTTCTGATCCGTAGAGTCGTGCCTGTGGTGCGCCTCGACCGCGATGCCTGCCGAGCACGGATGGCCTCGGCCCGGGTGGCGCGGTTGGCCACGACCGGCCAGGATCAGCGCCCCCACATCGTGCCGATCACCTTCGCCGTCTCCGGCGAGTTCCTGGTGACCGCGATCGACCAGAAGCCGAAGTCCACGCTCGACCTGCGCAGGCTGCGCAACATCGCCGCCAATCCGTACGTCGCGGTGCTGTGCGATCACTATGCCGACGACTGGTCGCAGCTGTGGTGGGTGCGCGCCGACGGTCAGGCGCGCGTGGTCGACGGCGAACCGGCCCGCGGCGCGGCGATCGCGGCCCTGCGCGAGAAGTATCCGCCGTACCGGTCCGATCCGCCCCGAGGGCCGGTGATCCGCGTCGCCGTCGAGTCGTGGTCGGGTTGGGCCTTCACCGAGTGACTGTCACCGTCGCTCACCCGACGGCGTCGTTGTCCACAAGCGCGCCGGATGCGGCACGTTGTCCCCAGATCGACAACGTCCCCTGGGATTCACCACGCCGGCGGACGAGCCTGGTCGCAGCCCGTACGAAGCGGGCTCCGTACCGGCCGGACTGCCGGGTCACGTGGAGGATTCATGGTCACCATCATCCGGCGACTCAAGCACAGTGAGCGCGGCATGACGACGGCGGAGTACGCCGTGGGCACGGTCGCGGCGTGTGGGTTCGGCGGCGTCTTGTATCAGTTGCTGACCAGCGACACCGTGCAGAGCCTTCTCACCGGCCTGCTGGAGAAGGCCTTCGGGGTCATCGGCGGATGAGTTCGACGACGCGGCGCCGGCGGGCAGCGACCCGCCGGCGTCCGGCCCGGGGCGACCCCGAGCGCGGCATGGTCACCGCCGAGATCGCGACGGCGCTGCCGGCGCTCGCGCTGGTGCTGGTCGCCGCCGTCTGGGCGGTGTTGTTCGCCGCGTCGCAGCTGCGCTGTGTCGACGCCGCGCGCGAGGCAGCCCGGGCCGTGGCTCGTGGGGAAGAACCGGCCGTGGTCCGCCAGGTGGCGCAGGAGGTGGCTCCCGAGGGCGCGACGGTCGACGTCGAACAGGTGGACGGCACCGTCCGGGTCCGCGTCAGCGCCGATGTGTCGATGCCGGGTCCCGTGGGCGATGCCGTCCCGGCGCCGACGGCGCACGGCGAGGCGGTCGCCTGGGCGGAGCCGGAGTGAGCCGCCGCGTGCGCGCCGAACGTGGTGCGGGCACCGTCCTCGTGCTGTGCGTCATCATGACCGTGGCCGTGACGCTGATGGCGGTCGCGGGGCTCGCTGCCGGCTACGCCGTCCGCCATCGGGCCGCGGCAGCGGCCGACCTGGCCGCGCTCGCCGCCGCGCAGCAGGTGTCCGGCGGAACCGGCGATCCGTGTGCCCTGGCCGCTCGCGTGGCCCAGGCGAACGGCGCGCACCTGCGTGACTGTGTCGTCGATGGATGGGAGGTGGAGGTGCAGGTCCTCGTCCCCGCACCGCCGCCGGGATGGCTGCCCGACCAACTCCGCCGGGCCCGAGCCGGTCCGCCCTAGTCGCGTGCTGGCGCCTCGGCGCGGCGTGCCCGCGTCCGCGTCGCGCCGAGGCAGGCCATCACCACACAGGCGATGGCGAACCACTCGCGCGCGTAGAGGATCTCGTTCAGCACGACCAGCCCCACCAGTGCGGCCACGGCGGGCTCGAGGCTCATCAGGATCCCGAACACCCGGGCCGGCAACCGGCGCAGGGCCTCCAGCTCCAGGGTGTACGGCACCACGGACGACAGCAGGGCGATCACAGCGCTCGTCGCGAGGATGTGCGGTTCCCACATCGCCGTGCCGCCGCTGGCCACTCCGAAGGGCGCGACCAGGACCGTACCCACGATGCTCGCCAGCACCAGCCCCGAAGCGCCGGGAAAACGTCTCCCGACCTGCGAGCCGAGCAGGATGTAGGACGCCCAGCCACAGGCTGCCACGAGCGCGAACAGCACGCCGACCAGATCGATCCCCTCGGTGCCGCCACGGGTGAGCATGGCCACCCCGAACGCGGCGAGGACCACCCACACCACATCGACCCAGCGGCGAGAGAAAGCCACGGCCACGCCGAGCGGGCCCAGGAACTCGATCGTCACCGCGATCCCCAGCGGAATGCGCGAGAACGACTCGTAGATCGCGAAGTTCATCGTCGCCAGCGCGAGACCGAAGCCCACCGCCACCACCAGGTCGGCACGCCGGGCGAGACGCAGCGCCTTGCCGAAGGCGGCGAAGCCGATCGCGAGGAGCACGATCGCTGAGAACGCCAACCGCAGGAACACGACCGCAGTCGGGGGCAACGTCGAAAACAAGCCCTTCGCGATGCCGGCGCCCAGTTGAACCGAGACGATCCCGCCTAGCACCAGCCCAGGCGCAGGAACCGACCGCAGTAGTGACGTCACCCGGCCAGCCTAGGTGACGTCATGGCCGGCGCCGTCGCTCAGCTGGGTTCGTTCCCAGGCCGCCCGGTCTGGGTGCGATCGGCGTCCGAGACGTCCGGACCGGGCTCAGCCGGCTGCTGCTGCGTCGGCGTGGGCTCGGTCTTTTCGGACTGGTCGGATTGGTCGGCGCGGCGCTCCAGATCTTTGATCCGCTGATGCTGGCGCCAGCCCTTACGCAGGCCGACACGCAGCAGCCACAACGTCACCACCGTGGTCGCGCCGGCCACCAAGCCGATGACGTAGACCCCCGAGCCGGACGTGGTGAGGTCGGCGCCGAACAGGTCGACCGTCACCGTCTCGCTCCCACCGGCGGCCATCGCGACGGTCAGCAGCAGAATGAGCAGCAGGACGATCAACGAGACCGCGACCACGACGACCACCCCTCACCGAGACGACGTCACTACCGTACCGAGCGCACGAGCCCGTCGGGGCGCGTACGAGGTCGCAAACTCCCGCGTCCGTCGTCCGGAGACGAGTCACTCCGCCGACTTCAGCAGCACGTCGAGCAGGCGGATCGCCCCGGCCTTGTCGAGCGGCTCGTTGCCGTTGCCGCACTTGGGCGATTGCACGCACGAGGGGCAGCCGTCCCGGCACGCGCACGTGGCGATCGCTTCGCGAGTGGCGCTCAGCCAGCGATGCGCCGCATGGAAACCCCGCTCGGCGAAGCCGGCCCCGCCCGGGTGGCCGTCGTGAACGAACACCGTGAGCAGCCCGGTGTCGGGGTGGCGCACCGTCGACAGGCCGCCGATGTCCCAGCGGTCGCAGTTGGCCACCAGCGGCAGGATCCCGATGGACGCGTGCTCGGCGGCATGCGCCGCTCCCGGTGCCGAGGTGTCGTCGAGTCCGGCCTCGGCCACGGCTTCGTCGGGCAGCGTCCACCAGACCGAGCGGGTCCGCAGCCGGCGAACCGGCAGGTCGAGCGGTATCTCGCCGAGAATCTCACCCGTGCCGAGTGCGCGCTTCAGGTACGCCACCACCTGGCTCTCCACCTCGACCGTTCCGAACGCCAGGCGGGCTGGGCCCCAGGTCGTCGCGGCCGCCTCGTCCAGCACGCGCATCGTGCTGACCTCGCGCGCCGTCGTCGTGTAATCAGGTGCCTCCGACCGCGCCATGGCCACCGACTCGTCGAGGTCGAGCGTCTCGACGACATACGTCTCGCCTTGGTGAACGTACACCGCGCCCTCGTGCGCCGTGAAGTGCGCACGCACCTCGTCCACCGTGCCCAGGACGCGGCCGGTTCCCTGCTCGATCAGATTGACCACGCGGCCCGATCCGCGCAGGTCCGCCAGGTCGGTGGCCCGCTCCCGCTTGGTCCAGTGCCAGGTGGGGGTGCCGTCGGCCCGCGGGGCTCGACGGCGCAGCAGCCGACGGTGCTCCAGAGTGTGCAGGGCGTCGCTGGTCGCGGGGCCGAAGATGGCGGCGTCGTCCATCGACAGCGGCCGTTCCGAGGCGGCCGCGCACAGGTGCGGGCCGAGCACGTACGGGTTGTCCGGGTCGAGCACCGTCGCCTCGACCGGCAGGCCGAACACCGCTTCGGGGTGATGCATCAGATACGAATCCAGCGGGTCGTCGTCGGCGAGCAGCACCGCCAAGCTGTCTCGGCCGGAGCGTCCGGCCCGCCCGCACTGCTGCCACAGCGACGTCCGGGTGCCGGGCCAGCCAGCGATCAAGACGGCGTCGAGGCCGCTGACGTCCACGCCGAGCTCCAGCGCCGTCGTCGCCGCTAAAGCACGCAGCGTCCCGTCGTGCAGTGCGGACTCGAGGCTGCGGCGCTCGTGGGCCAGGTAACCCGAGCGGTACGACGCCACCTTGGTCGGCAGGCTCTCGTCGACGTCGGACAGCGCCGAGCGGGCCATGCCGGCCACCGTCTCCGCCGCCCGTCGCGACCGGACGAACGCAACCGTGCGGGCGTCGGCGACCACCAGGTCGGACAACAGGTCGGCGGTCTCGGCGAGCACGCCGCGACGACCGTCCCGGCTGTCGTCTTGGCTGTCGTCCTGTCTGGGGGGTCGGCTCATCGGTGGTTGCCACAGCAGGAACGTCCGGGCGCCCCGCGGTGAACCGTCCTCGGTGACCGCCTCCACCGGCACGCCGGTCAGCAGCTCCGCCGTGCGTGCGGGTTCGGCGGTCGTCGCGGAGGCGAGGATGAACGTGGGGTCGGCCCCGTACACCGCGCACAGCCGCCGCAGCCGCCGCAGCACGTGCGCGACGTGCGAGCCGAACACGCCGCGGTAGCCGTGGCATTCGTCGACGACCACGAACCGCAGCCAGCGCAGCAGGCCTGCCCAGCGGTGATGCCGGGGCAGGATGGAGTGATGCAGCATGTCGGGGTTGGTCAGCACGTACGTGGCGTGCGCGCGGGCGACCTCGCGCAGCTCCAGCGGCGTGTCGCCGTCGTACGGCGTCGCCACCACGTCCGGGACGTCGAACTCGTCCAACGCCCGCAGCTGGTCGGCAGCAAGCGCCTTGGTCGGTGAGATGTACAGGGTCGATCCGCCGTTGCGGCGCCCACCCCGGGCCGCTGTCAGCGCCGGCATCAGGTACGCCAGCGACTTGCCTGAAGCGGTCCCCGTGGCCAGCACGACCGACCGCCCGTGCCACGCCAGTGACGCGGCCTTGGTCTGGTGCGTCCACGGGGTGACGATCCCGCGGGATTCGAGCCGCTCACGGACCACGGGGTCGAGCCATTCCGGCCACTCGCCGGGGGAGGCCTCCCGGGCGGGGAGCGACTCGACATGCGTCACACGACCGGCCCGGTGGGGCCCGGACGTGAGGACATCGAGCAAATGGTTCGGACTGGACACGCCTGTGAGTCTCGCATCATGGTTGAATCCTTCAGTGGTCCGGCTACGAAGTGAGAATCGTGAACGTGGCCGGATGCGTCACGGAAGGCTTGGAGGATCTGCGTGGACCTGTCGTTGTCGACCAGGACTGAGGGTGGCCGCAGTGTGGTCGTCGTCGGTGGTGAGATCGACGTCTACACGGCGCCGAAACTTCGTGACCAGCTCGTCGATCTGGTCGACTCCGGCCACCACCACATCGTCGTCGACATGCGCGGCGTCGAGTTCCTCGACTCCACCGGGCTCGGTGTCTTGGTGGGCGGACTCAAACGAGTGGGACAACACGACGGCTCCCTGCGCCTGGTCTGCACCCAGGAGCGGATCTTGAAGATCTTCCGGATCACGGGTCTGACCAAGGTCTTCCCGATTCACGCGACCGTGGACGAGGCGATCGCCGCGACGTGACGAAGACGCGCCGACAACGCCGGGAAATCGGGTCGGAAGACCGGGACGGAAGGCCCGTTCGGGCGACCCGATGTGAACTTTGACCCGGAAGCGCTCTAGACTCCGGCAATCGGCCGGAGCACTGTGCCCGTACCCGGGCCCCGGTTCCGATCGCACACACGCTGACAGCGCGCGGCCCTCGTGGTCGTGGCGCGGGCATCGCTAGAAAGCCCTGCCCGAGGGCCACGTCAAGGAGGACGAATGACCGGGCTCAACCTCTCCTATGTGGTTGTCGTCGCGTTGATCGCGGTGGCAGCCCTAGCCATGGCGGCGCTGTTTCGCCGGGAGGTTCTCGCTGCCAACGAGGGCACCGAGAACATGAAGACGATCGCGCGTGCCGTGCAGGAGGGCGCCGCGGCCTACCTCAATCGACAGTTCCGCACTCTCGGCATCTTCGTGGTGCTGGTGTTCGGCCTGCTGTTCCTCCTGCCCGGCGACACCGGCGTCCGGATCGGCCGGTCGCTGTTCTTCCTCGTCGGCGCCGCTTTCTCGGCCGCTATCGGATATCTGGGGATGTGGCTGTCGACCCGCGCGAACCTCCGGGTCGCCGCCGCCGCCCGTGATGAAGGCCGCGACCCCGCCATGCGGGTGGCCTTCCGCACTGGCGGCGTGGTCGGCATGGCCACGGTGGGTCTCGGCCTGCTGGGTGCGGCCATCGTCGTGCTGACGTACCAGGACGACGCGCCGACGGTCCTCGAGGGCTTCGGTTTCGGTGCCGCCCTGCTGGCCATGTTCATGCGTGTCGGCGGCGGTATCTTCACCAAGGCCGCCGACGTGGGCGCCGACCTGGTCGGCAAGGTCGAGCAAGGCATCCCCGAGGACGACCCGCGCAACGCCGCGACCATCGCGGACAACGTCGGCGACAACGTCGGCGACTGCGCCGGTATGGCCGCCGATCTGTTCGAGTCCTACGCCGTGACGCTCGTGGCGGCGCTGATCCTGGGCCAGGCCGCGTTCGGCCAGGAGGGCCTGGTCTTCCCGCTGATCGTGCCGGCCATCGGTGCGCTGACCGCCGTCATGGGCATCTACCTCACCCGGCCCCGCACCGGTGAGAGCGGCCTGACGACGATCAACCGGTCGTTCTACATCTCGGCCGTGGTGTCGGCGGTGCTGTCCACGATCGCGGCGTTCGCTTACCTGCCGGACACCTTCAGCCAACTCGACGGCGGGCTCGGCGATCACGACGGCGACCCGCGCGTGCTGGCCATGCTGGCCGTGATCATCGGTATCGTGCTCGCCGCCATCATCCTGTGGCTCACGGGCTACTTCACCGACACCGAGAAGAAGCCGACCCGCGACGTCGGCAAGACCTCCCTCACCGGCCCGGCGACGGTCATCCTCTCCGGCTTCGCGCTGGGGCTGGAATCGGCCGTGTACACCGCGGTGGTGGTGGGCGCTGCGGTCTACGGTGCCTTCCTGCTCGGCAGCGGGTCGGTCATCCTGTCGCTGTTCCTCATCGCTCTGGCCGGTACCGGCCTGCTGACCACGGTCGGCGTCATCGTCGCGATGGACACCTTCGGCCCGGTCGCCGACAACGCCCAGGGCATCGCGGAGATGTCCGGCGACGTCGAGGGCGATGGTGCGCAGATCCTGACCGAGCTCGACGCGGTCGGCAACACCACGAAGGCCATCACCAAGGGCATCGCGATCGCCACCGCGGTGCTGGCGGCCACGGCGCTGTTCGGCTCGTACATGGACGCGATCCAGAAGGCTCTCAGCGAGGTCTCCGGCGTCGCCGACGTGTCGGAGGGCACCGTCGCGGCATTCACCTACGAGATCGTCTCGCCCAACGTGCTGGTCGGTATCATCATCGGTGCCTCGGTGGTGTTCTTGTTCTCCGGCCTGGCCATCAACGCCGTCGGCCGCGCGGCTGGTGCGGTCGTGTTCGAGGTGCGCCGTCAGTTCCGTGACGATCCGGGCATCATGGAGGGGACGTCGAAGCCGGAGTACGGGCGTGTCGTCGACATGGTCACCAAGGACTCGCTGCGTGAGCTGGCCACACCCGGTCTGCTTGCAGCGCTGGCCCCGATCGCCGTCGGGTTCGGGCTCGGTGTGGGCCCGCTGGCCGGCTACCTCGCCGGTGCCATCGCCTGCGGTGTGCTGATGGCGATCTTCCTGGCCAACTCCGGTGGCGCCTGGGACAACTCGAAGAAGCTCGTCGAGGACGGCTACCACGGCGGCAAGGGCTCGGAAGCGCACGACGCGACCGTCATCGGTGACACCGTCGGTGACCCGTTCAAGGACACCGCCGGCCCGTCCATCAACCCGCTGATCAAGGTGATGAACCTGGTCTCGGTGCTCATCGCGCCGGCCATCGTCACCATGAGCGTGGGTTCGGACCAGAACGACGCGCTGCGCTACACCATCGCGATCGTGGCGGCGCTGATCGTCGTCGGCGCGGTCTGGTTCTCCAAGCGGCGCTCGACCGCCATCGGCGATGACGAGCCGATCCGTCAGGACGCTGCGGTCTGATCCGACTCGTAACCCCCGACGGGGCCGGAACCTGCGAGGGTTCCGGCCCCGTCGTCTGTTTCCGGCACCGGCCGTCGCCATGAACCGCCGGGCTGAGACATTCCGGCACATACCCCCGTTCCGCTTTCTCCGCCCGCCCTGAGCGCCATGCTGGAGGTGCGTCGATCTCGACGAGGGGGACGTTGGATCGAGGGGTGGGGTGTGGAGTTCGACCTGGGCTTTGACCTGATCGGACGCGAGGTGGAGCAGCGAAGGCTGCGTGTTCTGGGGGCTCGGCTGGCTTCGGGGGTCGGGGGTGTGATCGTCGTCACCGGCGCGAGCGGCGTCGGGAAGACAGCGTTGGTGGGCGACTTCGTGTCGTCGCTGCGTTCGGAGTCCGACGTGGTCGTGTCGGCTGTCGTGGGCTCAGAGGCCGAACGCGGATGGGCGTACGCGGGCCTCGACCTGGTCCTGTCCACGAGCCTGCAAGCGCTGCCGGACACGCAGACCGACGCGCGTGACGCCATCGAGGCGTTCTTGGCCGGGCTGAGCGAGACGTCGGAGACCTACGAGGTGGCTCGCCAAGCGCAAGCCTTGGTGGCGCAGGTGCGACAGCCGTTGCTGATCGCCGTCGACGACGCGCACCGGCTGGATGCGCCGTCCCTGGACGTGCTGAGTTTCATGGCCCGCCGGCTCCGTTCCTGCTGTGTGGCGCTGTTGCTCGTCGCACCGCAGGCGTCCGTGCCCGCACAGATCAACGGCCTGGCGACCATCGAGCTCGCCGAGTTGCCCTTCGACGACGCCGTGATGCTCGCGCAGCGCGGTGCGGGACGACACGCGTTGCCGAGCGTGGCGGCGAAGATCGTGTCGAGAGTCGGCGGAAACCCGCGTGCCCTGCTCGACGTCGTAGCCCGCGTGCCGGACCCGCAGTTGGTCGGAGAGGTCGACCTGGATCGGCATCTGCCCTGGTCTCCGGTGCTCCAAGAGCTGTATCTGCCCGAGCTCGACGATCTCGACGGCCCGCGACGTCTGGCGTTGCTGGTGGCCACGGGCTGTGAGGACGGCCGGATCGCGCCGGTCGTGCGGGCGTTGTCCGATCACGAAGCGCTGATGGGATGGCTGCTGGACACGTTCCTGACTGCTTCCGGCGCCTCGTTCACCGTCCGGCACACTGCGCTCCGCTCGGTGATCTGGCGCGCGGCCACGCACATGGAGCGACGCGCAGCGCACGAAGCGTTGGCGGCAGCCTACGCGGACGATGACGACGAGCAGCGGATGTGGCATCTGGCGCAGAGCCGCCACGACACCGACGACGAGATCGCCGGTGAACTCCACCAGGTGTCGGCGCGGGCCTTGGCCAGGGGAGAATGCGAGCGAGCGCTCACCTTCGCCCGGGAATCGGCGCGATTGACGTCGTCGCCCACAGCTCGAGTCGATCGTCTCTTGCTGGCTGGAGAGTTCGCCTTACGGACCGGGCGCCTGGAAGAGACGGTGCAGGTGGCGCGGGAACGATTCCGGCTCGACACCTCGATCGAGCAGCGTGCCGATCTGGCCCTGCTCGAAGCACGGGCGCGTAATCTGCTCGACGGCGATGTGGCGACCGGCATGATCGCGCGCTACATCGGCGAGTTCGGCGAGAAGGATCCCGGCCGAGCAGCGGGGCTCGAGCTCTTCGCTGCGCATGGCTTCGTCGAACGGATGGAGCCGGCTGAGGCTTCGAGGTTCTTGCGCTCGGCTGAGCAGCGGGGACCTCACCTCGACGAGGCCGCCGCCGCCCGCGTTCGCCGTACTCGTGCCCGGCTGGCGGCGCTGAACGGCGAACTCGACGACGCCGCGAAGCTGGTCGATTCCGACGATGTCGTACCCGGCGACGCCTATGTCGAAGCAGAGCGCAACATTCACCATGCGCTGGTGCTGACCAGCGTCGAGCGGTTCGCGGACGCAGGACGGTTGCTGCACGACGTGACCGCCGACGCGCGGCTGTGCGATTCCCGTACGATCCAGGCCGCCGGGTGGTCGGCGCGCGTGATGCTCGAGGCCCGCACAGGGCGGCTGGGCGCAGCTCTCGCGGCTGCCTCGGCGTGGGAACGCGTGGGGAGCGGCAGTCGGATCCAACGCATTGCCGTACCGGCGACGATGATCCGGGTTCACGCGCTGACTGGCGAGCTCGACCTCGCCTGGGCGGCCCGGCAACAGTGCCTGGACAACGCCCGGCGCCATTCCGACACGTGGCTGACCGTGCGAGTCCAGGCGGAGACCGGCGCGCTGTTGCTGTTCCTGGGCCGATACGACGAGGCGGTCTCCGTCCTGGAGGTCGCTCGTAGGCACGCTCTGGAATTCGCCGACCCGGCCCTGCTGGGCGTCGAGCCCGATCTCGTGGAAGCCTGCGTCGGCGCGGGCGACCTCGAGCGTGCCCGGCGCATCTTGGCCGAGTTCGACGTGCGAGCTCGCACCGTACCGACCGCGTGGTCGCAACACGCCGTCGCCCGCTGCCATGCGCTCGTCGCGACCGGCACCGAGTCGTTGGCGTTGTTCGAGCAGGCGAGCCGTACCCGGACGAGCGACGTCTCGCCGGTCGAGCTGACGCGGACACTGTTGTGTCACGCCGAGCGCCTTCGGGCCGCGGGTCGGCTGGCCCAGGCGAGCGAGGTTCAGCGTCGAGCCGCGGTGATCGCGCACGAGTGTGGTGCCGTGGCGTTGGCGTCCCGTGCTGACGGCGACCCGGCCAGTGGCGGGGTGCGCCCGGCGCAGACGCTTTCCGGACTCACCGAGGCCGAGTTGCGGGTGGCCACGTTGGCCGCAGCGGGCAAACGCAATCGCGAGATCGCCGAAGAGCTCTACATCTCCGTGCGGACGGTCGAGACGCATCTGGGCCGGGTCTTCCGCAAACTGGGCGTGCGTTCCCGCACCGAGTTGGCCAGCGTGATCATCGCCGGCCGGGACGGCGAGCGCGCCGTTGGGGCATGAGTACGGCGCCGTCGCGAGCGAACGCGTCCCGTAAGGCACGTCGAGCTCGCGTGGCCAGGCTGGACACGGCATTCGGTGTCATCGACAAGGCGTCTGCCAGTTCGGCGGGCGTGTATCGCTCGACCTCGATGAGCCAGAGCACCGCACGCCAGCGGGGTGGCAGGCTGGCCCACGCGGCAGTGACGTCGTCAGCAGCGGCTGCCGGATCCGTAGTCTGCCGGAGCTGTTCCCAGGCGGCTTCGTCGCCCACGGCCACGGTCTGCGCCGTCGTCTTGGAATGCCGGTAGGCCAGGTGTTTGACGGTGGTGAGCACGTAACCGGCGAACGAGTCGCGTGGACCACGGCCGGAGCGTACCGCCTTCAACACGAGGTAGAAGGTCTCCTGCACGAGATCGTCGGCGGCGTGCGCATCGCGGACGATGCTGCGAGCGGTCCGGTGCGCTACCGGGGCGAGCTGTCTGTACAGCAAGCCGTATGCGGTGTCGTCCCCCTCGTGTGCTCGGCGCAGAAGGCGACGTGTCGACTGTTCACGGTCCCACCCGGTGATCATGCAGGAGACGGTGGCCGTGGAATGTCCGGTTTCGCGTCGGGGAAGTCCGCATGATCACGTACGGAAACCACGTACGTAGTCCGTTGAGAACCATTTCGGCCCGGTTCGGGCAGGGCGAACGACAGCGCGAATGTGATCTACATCACGCGGCAGTGGCGTGCTGATCACGACGTGTCACGACTCCTTGTTCGTAGGCCTCGCCGATTTTCACCAGCACCAGATCGCCTCGGCGCAGGGCAGACATCGTGCGGGGCGGGGGCGCCCGCAGCCACGAGCTCGCGAGCAAGGGGGACGACGGTATGGCCACCAGCGGCAAGGGAAGATATCGCGCATCGCATGGCGGTGTGCTCCGGATGTTGAGACGGTTTTTCGTCGGTCACAGGCGCCGTCCTGTGGCCGCCGTCGTGAGCCTGATGCTCGCGACGACGATGATGGGTCCGCAGCTCGCAGGCGCCGCCAGCACAGCGCCGGACTCCAGCGAAGAACTCGTGACGGCGTCGGAATCCGCGCCGGACGAGCCTGCGACGGACGAGCCTGCTGCCGAGGACTTGGTGGAGACCGAGCCGTTACCGGAGCCCGCACCGGAGGCCGTGCCGGAACAGCCGACTGAGCAGCCCGCTGCGCCGGAAGAGCCGGACCAGGCGCCCGCACAGGACCAGGCTCGCCCCACGTCTGCGGATGACGAGGAGCCTCCGGTGCAGCCGGCGTCGACGCCGGTGTACGAGATCACCGGGTCGTGGGTGAGTTCGCCGGACACGGTCGCCCGAGGCAATCCGGTGGTCGCCGAGTGGCGGGTCAACGTCAACGACGCCGAAGAGCCGCCGAGCAACGACCCGGTCGACAACGTGACGGCGACGTTCACCGTCGACAAGGCGTTCTTCGACGAGGTTCCGGACCTCTGCTTGACCGAGAACGTGGACCCGGTGTCTTCTCGCTCCGAGGACGGTAGGGAACTCACCTGCAATGTCGGAACGGTCGCCATGGGCACCGCGCTCGTGGTGCAGACACCCGTCGTCGCCGACGGGTTGACCGGCGACGAGATCGCCCTGGACGGCACCGGACCGGACGGCCAGACCGTTGACCTGCCGCCCATCCTGATCGAGAACCCGTTCGCCATGGACATCTATTACGGGCAGAACACGCGCCAACAGGCGTGGAACGACGACTTCACCGTGGTGGACGTCGACATCCAGTGGACACTGCGCCTGGGCAAGGGGTCCGATCCCGGCCCGGACGAGGTGACGTACCGGCTGAATGTCAACGCGGCCGACGGGTCCAACGTCGACGTCGGACAGCACGTGCGAGACGACGTCTACGGTTGTACTCCGTTCAACTACGGCGAAGCCGACGGGCACCCGTGGTCGAGGGACGACGTCAGGCCCGACCACCCTCGCAGTGGGTCTTTCGTCGAGGAGTGCACGCTGACCGAGCTGAGCCCCGGGGTCTTCGAGCTGACTCTCAGCGGCATCAACTACGACCTGCTCAATGCGCCGTCGCAGGACTCGACCGGAAAGACGTTGCCTCCGGACTGGGATGCCGTCGCCAGCGGTTCGCTCTGGTTCCGGGTGTTCACCGACCGGGCGGGATCCATCGAGCTGCAGTCGAGCGCGCCCACCTACAGGGCGCCGACGGGCCAGCAGTACGCGGATCTTCCAGGCAACAACCACTCGAACAAGTCGTTCACCCTGCCGGGCTCCTGGTCGGCCGCGTGGCACCGCGCGTACACCCGATCGGGCGGCAACAGCTGGGATGACACCTACCGCGTCTCAGCGGGAACAGTCGTGCGCCAGATCACCACCAGCGGCTTCGCCGCCGACGACTCGCCGGCGAACAGCCCTTACGGCGCATGTAGCGCGTTCGACACGAGACACGTGACGCTGGTCGACCCGGACGGGGCGGCGCCGGTCGACGTGGTCAGGTGGAACGCCGGCGAAACCGCCGAGGTGATCGAGTCCATCCCGGTGGAGTACTACGTCGGCAATGACCCGCGGGTCACCCCCGGCAGCGGGCAGTACGACCCGGACCAGTTCGATTGCGGCGCGGACGCGGCGAACTGGACTACCGCTGAGCCGGCCGACCTGTCCACCGTGAAGGCCGCGCGCATCCGGTTCCCCTTCTCGCAGTTCGCCGACGAGAACGCCTTGCGGCTCCAGATCCGCTCGTACACCATGATCAACGCTGACGCTCCGGTCGGGCAGGACGTATGGACGTTCGGTTCGGTCCTGCGCCGTGGCGGGGACTGGTTGGGCCCGGGCGCCGGCAACCAGGTCACGCCGACGCCCGACGCGCGCTATCCATTCACCACCGGGCGGCGGGACATCCTGCGGATCATCACCGCGACTCCGCACATCCAGAAATCGGCGGCCAGCCCGACCGTCACACCGGGCGTACCGGCGCAGTTCACGTTGACGTACTCGGCCAATGGCAGCGGGATCATCCCGCCGACCGTGGACGACTACGAGATCGTGGACACGCTGCCGCTGAACATGACCTACGAGCCGGGGTCGGCCGACCCCGAACCGGCGGTGACGACCGACGCCCAAGGGCGCCAGGTCCTGACCTGGACGCTGAACGACGTCGCGACCAACACCTCGCACGAACTCAGCTATCAGGCGGTGGCCGACGCCAGCGTGGAGCCGGGGACACAGCTGACGAACACTGCAACGTCGAGCTACGGCGGAGAGTCGTCGGGCCCGGCCACCGAGACGGTGACGACCACGACGAACGGCTACACGACCATTCTGAAAACCTCAGACGTGGACTACATCCCGAACGCCGGCGGTGACGGTGTGGGTCAGGGATCGTGGACGGTGGCGATCGAATCGCACGACCCGATCGCCCAGGCCTACACCGACACGATCGACATCCTGCCGTACAACGGCGACGGCCGCGGAACGTCGTACTCCGGGACGTACACGCTGGACGAGGTCGTCACACCGGATGGCGGAACGGTCTACTACACCGACGCCGATCCCGCGACGCTGGTGGACGACCCGGCCGACGAGTCCAACGGTGCGGCCGGTGATCCCACGGGCAACACGGTCGGCTGGACGACGGAGAAGCCGGCGAATCCGACGGCCATCCGCGTGATCGGGGGTGAACTGGCCTCCGGCGGCACGTTCTCCTTCCAGGTGGTGATCACCACCGACGGGGCGCAGCCACGGGACTCGTACGTCAACCGCGCCCAGGCGCGGGCCGAGCACACCGAGCTGGTGATGCGTACGTCGGCCGTGCTGATCGTCACCGACTACGTCGTGGAGAAGTCGTCGGATCCTGAGTCCGGTACGACGGTGAAGCCGGGTGAGGTGATCACCTACACCGTCACCGTGACTCAGCAGGGTGACGTACCCGCGGGCGCGCTGTTCACCGACGACGTCTCCGACGTGTTCGACGACGCCGTCTACAACGACGACATCGAGGCCGACATCGGCGAGGTGACCCTGGAGGGCGGGACCATCTCGTGGGAAGGCGTGATCCCGGTTGGTGAGGTCGCGACCATCACCTATTCGGTGACCGTCAAGGACATCGCAGGCCTCGAAGCCGAGGGCAGCACGTTCCTGCACAACCAGGTCGAATCGCCAGGCTGTGCGGATCGTTGTGACACCGAGCACCCGGTGGGCTACTACGAGTACTCGAAGACCTCCGATCCCGCGCCGGGCGAGACGGTGCAGGTGGGTGACGTCGTCACCTACAGCGTGCAGATCACCCAGTACGGCGAGGGCGCGGTGCAGGAGGCCATCGTCACCGACGACGTGACGGCGGTGCTGGACGACGCGACGTGGAACGACGACGTGACCGCGTCGGCGGGCGAGGTGTCGTTCGAGGAGCCGATCTTGACCTGGACCGGTGACCTCGAGGTCGGTGCGGTCGTGACGCTCACGTACTCGGTGACCGTCGCTGACACCGGCGACTTCGAACTGGCCAACGTCGTCGCGAGCCCGGACGATGAACGGTCGCGGTGTGTCCCCGCACCGGACGAGAACCCGGACTGCACGACGACGCATCAGCTCGGTGATTACGAGGTGGTCAAGACGTCGGACCCGGAGACGGGCTCGGCGGTCGAGGTGGGCGACGAGATCACCTACACCGTCACGGTCAGCCACATCGGCGCGGCGCCGGTGCCCGCAGCGTCGTTCGAAGACGACCTCACGGCCGTGCTGGACGACGCCAACTGGAACGACGACGCGACCGCGTCGGCGGGCGAGATCTCGTACGAGGAGCCGATCCTGACCTGGACCGGTGACCTCGGGCCCGGCGACGAGGTGACGGTGACGTACTCGGTCACCGTCACCGCGGACGGCGACCGGCACCTCGTCAACGTCGTGACCACCGACGGGCGCTGTGTGCCCGCCGAGGGTCAGGACGAGGCCTGCACGACCGAACACGTCAACGGCGCCTACGTCTACGCCAAGACCTCCGACCCTGAGTCCGGCTCGCAGGTGCAGGAAGGCGACGTCGTCACCTACACCGTGACGATCGAACACGTCGGCACGGCACCGGTGGCCGACGCCCGCGTCACCGACGACCTGTCCGGCGTCAGCGACGTGGCGACGTGGAACGATGACGCCAAGGCCTCCTCCGGCGAGCTCGGTCGGGACGGCACGACGTTGACGTGGACCGGTGATCTCGAAGTCGGTCAGGTCGTGACGGTGACCTACTCGGTGACCGTCGGCGACGAGCCGGACGCGACGATGCAGAACGTCGTCACCAGCGACGACGACCGCGCCGTCTGTGTACCGGCCGAAGACGGCAACGCCGACTGCACGACCGAGCACCACACGCCGCCGGCGGAGGAACCGGACGTCGACGAGCCGGCCGAGGAACCGGCCAAGGACGATCCGGACGCGCCGCTGCCCCAGACCGGCGCGGGCGTGCGGACGTGGACTCTGATGTCCGGGCTGATCCTGTTGGCCGGAGGCCTGGGGCTGCTGGCCTCGAGCCGTCGGCGGGCGGGAGCTGCGCACGCGGGATCGTAACGATCAGTGCACTCGGATGAGTCTTTCTGAGTGAGTCGGCAGCGCCCCGGGTTCCCGGCCCGTCCGCACGGGAACCTGGGGCGCTGTCATGCGG
>NZ_DAHVSH010000187.1:0-34087 GCF_027324685.1 Haloactinopolyspora sp. | reverse complement strand
CGCACGAAGCGCAGCAACCGCACCACCAGCGGCGTGGGCAGCTCGCGGGTGGCCGACCGGATGAGTTTCGCGGAGTCGGCGTGCTCCATGACCGCCTTCTCGGTGAGCACGAGGACCACGGCTCGCTTCACCGACACCACGGAGAGCGGCTCATAGGAGGCATTGAGGACCAGCGTGTTCACTCGCGCGCCTCCTTCCGGGCCCGCTTAGCACGGCCTGTGCCGACTCTAGTGTCGCTCATCGGAGCAGCACACCGAATTTCCGGCTACGGTGCGCCACACGTCGACCACCCGATCCTGGATCAAGTTGACGACGTCACGCAGCGGCAACCCCGCGTACTCTTCGCCGAGAATCGGAGGCCCGACCCGCAGCCGGACGGTCGGGCGGCGCACGATGGACGTCAGCGCCCCGCCCAGGCTGCGTGCCGTGGAGCCGGAGCCGATGCGGCGGGCGTCGTGATGAGCTACGGGCACCACCGGGACACCGGTCTCGCTGGCCAGCCGCCCCACGCCGAAGCGGAACCGGCGCGGTGAGCCGTCCTCGGTGGCCGACACGTCGCCTTCGGGATAGATGCCCACGACTTCGCCGCGGCCGAGCGCTTCGCGTGCCGCGCGGAGAGCCGCGGCACCGGCCTGGCGCACCCCCACCTCGATCATGCCCGCCTGCCGAGCCAGCGGCCCGATGAGCGGGTTCTCGAACACCATCGATGACGCCATGAACCGGATGTGTGCGTGGTCGACGCCACACGACGCCCGGCCGCAGGGAACGCTGGGCCGTAGTCCGGCGCGGTGCAACGTGGCCAGAACCGGCGGAACGTCGGCGATGGTGGTGTGATTGACGGCCACGATGGCTGGGCCCTGTGCCGGTAGGTGGTGCAACCCGTCCGCGCGAACCCGCCCGAACAGGCTGGTGAGCCCCACGGCAACCGAACCCACTAGTTCCACAATGGATGATTATGACGCACGACGGCGTCCAGGTAGCGCAGCTACTCCGCCGGAAGGTCTTCGACGTCGAGCAACTCGTCGTCGGTCGGCGGCTGGATCTCGACCGGCTCGCCGAAGTCGGTGAAGGTCAGGATCCCTTTCCCGGCCGAGGCGCCCTTCTCTTCGAAGCGCAGTGGCAGGGGCTCGCCGATGGCGGCCACCCACAGCGTCGCGCCGGTCTCCGGGAACAGCAGGCCGACGGCCAGGCGTCCGTCCACTTCGGCGACGCCGGTCATCTCCGATGGTGCGCCGGCGCCGAGGACCGCCTGGGCGAAAGTGGCGCCGTCGGCGAAGATGTCGAAGCCGGATTCGGAGTCCGGAGTGATGTGTATCCACTTGCCGGCGATCGTCTCGTCGGCGTCGGCTCCCACGAGGGCCGACATGGAGTCGGCGTCGCCACTGACGAACACCGAGCCGTCGGCGGCCAGGATCTGCATCGGATTGCCGGTGTTGATCGTGCCGACCGAGCCGACCCCGACGTCGAACGTGATGTCGATGGCCTTACCGCTGGTCGTGGTGCCGCTGACCCGGTACGACCCGGTGGCCTCCATCGCGGCGATGGTCTTCTTCAGGGCCGTGGCCGGTTCCAGCTCGGCGATGCCGTTCTGGGCGGCCGCGTTGCTCACGGAGATCTGCGCCAGTGGTGCCACCGAGCGGTGCTCGGGGCCGATGCTGCACGCCGTGGCCGTAGCGGCCAATCCGACGGCGACGCCCACTGCGGCCAGGCGGCGAACAGCCTTCGGCATGGGTGGTCGACCTCGTTCGAATCGGCTCAAACGGTTGGGCGCGGTCCGCACGACCGCCGCGACGGAGCATACCCGGTGCTAGCCTAGGCAGCCAGGACAACTTCATACCCACGACAGGGGAGCGCTGCAGCGCTGAGAGTGCGGGACATCCCGCAGACCCTCGAACCTGATCCGGATCATGCCGGCGCAGGGAGTCGATACTCTTCGCACCGCAGTGTGTCCGGGGCCCTCGAGCCCACGGATGCGCTGTTTTCGAATGCAGGTGCTCCTCTGTCGTCCAGCGAGAGGAGCAGCAGACACATGAGCCGATCCGAGACCAGCGCGTCGCCGCGACGGCGCTGGGGATGGCGCACCGTCGACATCGTCGTGGCTTCCGTGTTAGCCGCCGCGTTCGGCGTGCTGTTCGCCGCATGGAACAACCTCGTCTACCCCACCATCAGCGCCCCGCTGGCCAGCTCCCCGGCCGCGCCGTTGATCGCCGGGGTGTGGCTGATGCCGGCCGTGGTGGGCGGGCTGGTGGTGCGCAAGCCCGGTGCCGCCCTGTTCACCGAGGTCGTCGCGTCCACGATTTCGATGTTCTTCGGCTCGGCGTGGGGCCTGGCCGTGTTCATGTCGGGTGTGTGGCAAGGCCTCGGCGCCGAACTCGTGTTCGCGCTGCTGTTCTACCGGCGCTGGGGATTCGTTCCGGCGATCCTGGCCGGCGCGGGAGCGGGGCTGGCGATGGGCCTGTACGAGGCGACGGTGTCGTCGATCGCGCCCTACGCCTGGGACTGGAAGGTCGTCTACGTGCTGTGCGCCGTGGCGACCGGCACGGTCGTGGCCGGCGTGCTGGGCTACGTGCTGGTGCGCGCGTTGGCTCGCACGGGCGCGCTGGCGCCGTTCGCTGCCGGGCGGACCCAGGGCGAGATCTGATGGGGCGGACCCTGCGCGGCGCGCGGGTGAGCCTGCGCAGCTGGGGCTGGCGCTACGCCGGGCGGCGGGCCTGGGCATGCCGGGGGGTCGACCTCGACATCGAGGCCGGTGAACGGGTGCTGCTGATGGGCGGATCCGGCGCGGGCAAGTCCACGTTGCTGCGCGGGGTCGCCGGGCTGCTCGACCCCGAGACCGCCGCCGAGACCGAAGGCGAGATCCTGGTGGACGGGCAGCCGGCCGAGGCGGCCCGCGACCGGATCGGCATGCTCCAGCAGGACCCCGAGACGTCCTTGGTCATGTCGCGGTCCGGGGACGACGTGGCGTTCGGGCTCGAGAACGCCGGAGTGCCGGCCGACGAGATCTGGCCGCGCGTGGACGCAGCGCTGGCTCAGGTCGGGTTCGGTTACGGCCGCGACCGGCCCACCGCGGCGCTGTCCGGCGGTGAGCAGCAACGCCTGGCCCTGGCCGGCGCTCTGGTACGACGTCCGAGCGTGCTCGTCCTCGACGAGCCCACGGCCAATCTCGACCCGCCGGGGCGAACGACCGTCCTCGGCACCTTGGAGCGCGCGCTCGACGAGGCCGGCTCGACCCTGCTGATCGTGGAGCACCGCGTCGACGAGGTCGTCGAGCTCGTCGACCGGGTCGTGGTGCTCGCTCCCGGCGGCGGCGTGGCCGACGACGGCGCGCCGGGCGACGTGTTCGCCCGGCGCGGCCGGGATCTCGAACGCGACGGCGTGTGGGTGCCGGCGCCGTGGGGACGCCCGCCGCCGGCGTATCGGCCCGGCCCCGGCGGCGACCCCTTGCTCGCTGCGAACGAGGTCAGCGTGACCTACCCCCACACCGAGCGGGCCGCGCTGCACGAAGCCGACCTCACCGTCCGGCGCGGCGAGGCCGTGGTCGTCACCGGCGCGAACGGCAGCGGCAAGTCCACCCTGGCGATGGTGCTGGCGGGCCTGTTGCGCCCGGACACCGGCGCCGCCCGGCTGCTGGACTCGCCCGCCACGCCGCTGCACGCTTGGCGCGCCCGCGACCTGTGCCGGCGTGTGGGCACGGTCTTCCAGGAGCCGGAGCACCAGTTCGTCACCCGCACCGCCCGGCAGGAACTGCTGATCGGACCGAAACGCGCCGGGATCGACCGGGACGCCGCCGCTCGGCGCGCGGACGACCTACTGGCCCGGCTCCGGCTCGACCGGTTGGCCGAGGCCAATCCGTTCACGCTGTCCGGCGGTGAAAAACGGCGCCTGTCGGTGGCCGCCGTCCTCGCGACAGCTCCGGACCTGCTGATTCTCGACGAGCCGACCTTCGGTCAGGACGCCCGGACCTGGTCGGAGCTGCTGCAGCTGTGTGTCGACCTGCGCGACGAGGGAGCCGCGTTGGTCGCTGTGACCCACGACGAAACGTTCGCCGACGCGCTGGGCGACCGCCGCGTCGAGGTGGCTGACGGGAAGTTGTCGCCATGACCCTGTTGCAGACGAGTCTCACGGTGAACACCGCCGCGCCCCTGGCCCGGCGCGACGCGCTGGTGAAGCTGGGCGCCGCGCTCGTGCCGGCCCTGGCCCTGCTGGGCAGTGTCGATCCGGTGTCGGCGGGCATCGTGCTCACCGCTGCGGTGCTCAGCGTCCCGGCCTGGGGGGTGCGGTGGTCCGGCCTGCTGCGCCGCGCCTGGCCGCTGGCGCTCGCGGTGGTCATGGTCACGGCCGGGAACGCGGTGTTCACCGACCGCAAGGGTGGTGCCGAACTCATCGACGCCGGCCCGGTGCTGATCACGACGGACAGCGTCGCCATCGGCCTGGCCGCGGGGGTGCGCATCGCCGCGATCGCACTGCCCGGCGTGCTCGCCGTGTTGACGATCGATCCGGTCGACCTCGCCGACTCGCTGGTCCGCCACCTGAAGGTGCCGGCCAGGTTCGCCTACGGGTCGCTGGCCGCGTTCCGCCTGGCGCCGATCATGGCCGCCGAATGGGACGTCCTCGGGCGAGCACGCCGGGCCCGCGGCTTCGGTGGCGACCGCAACCCGGTCACCGCGGTGCAGGTGTTCGCCGGTCGCGTGTTCGCGCTGCTCGTGGGCGCCGTGCGCCGAGGCACCGCGCTGGCGGTCGCGATGGACGCTCGGGGTTTCGACGCCTCGGCCACCCGGACCTCCGCCCGGTACCGGCCCATCGACCGTGGCGACGTGGCGATGCTGGCCGGCTCGTTCGTGCTCACCGCCGTCGCCGTGACTCTCGCCGTGGTGACCGGCGCCTGGAACCCGGTGATCTCCAGCGGCTAGTTCTCGATGCGCTGCAGCAGTTCGGCGACCGTCCTCAGCTCGTCGTCGTCGAAGCGGCCGACGACGTAGTCGCGGATGCCGCGCAGGTGCGTGCCGCTGGTCTCGCGCAGCCGGTCGTAGCCGGCCTGGGTCAGCACGGCGTAGAAGCCGCGGCCGTCACCGTCAGCTTGGATCCGCTGTACCAGGCCGTCTTCGGCCATCCGGTCGACCAGCCTGGTCAGGCCGCTGGGCGAGAGCATGACCCGGTCCGCCAGCTCGCTCATCCGCAACCGTTGGTCGTCGGCCTCGAGCAGCCGCGCCAGCACGTCGTACCACGC
Organism: Haloactinopolyspora sp.; assembly: GCF_027324685.1. NCBI lineage: Bacteria > Bacillati > Actinomycetota > Actinomycetes > Jiangellales > Jiangellaceae > Haloactinopolyspora > Haloactinopolyspora sp. The sequence goes on along the minus strand of NZ_DAHVSH010000187.1, from coordinate 28,860 downwards.
CAGTGGCAGCCCGTGCTGCTCCAGCAGGTCGGCCTCGAGCCGGCGGATGACGCGGGAGTGCACACGCAGGAACAGCCGCCACACGTCGAGCTGCTCTGGTGTGACCCGCTGATCGGTTCCCTGGGTGCCTGTCATGGTGTGCACATCCTAGCGACGTAGCATCGAGGTATGAGCCCGCTGCCATCTGTCGACGACGTCCAGGCTGCCCTCGCCGGCGTCAAGGATCCCGAGATCAAGCGGCCGATCACCGAGCTCGGCATGGTGAAGTCGGTCGACGTCGCTCCGGACGGCGCGGTCACCGTCGAGGTCTATCTCACCATCGCCGGCTGCCCGCTGAAGGACACGATCACCCGCGACGTCACCGCCGCGGTCATGGCACTGCACGGCTCCACCTCGGTCGACGTCAAGCTCGACGTGATGTCCGACGAGCAGCGCCAGGAGCTGTCCCAGCGCCTTCGGGGCGGTGCGGCCGAGAAGGAGATCCCGTTCGCCAAGCCCGACTCGCTGACCCGCGTATACGCGATCGCCTCCGGCAAGGGCGGCGTCGGCAAGTCGTCGGTCACCGCCAACCTGGCCGCTGCCATGGCCGCCGACGGGGTCTCGGTGGGTCTGGTCGACGCCGACATCTACGGGCACTCCGCGCCGCGCATGCTCGGTGTCGACGGTTCCCGGCCGACGGTCGTCGACCAGATGATCATGCCGATCCCCGCGCACGACCTGAAGCTGATCTCCACCGAGATGTTCAAGCCCGACCGCGACACCCCGGTGGCGTGGCGCGGGCCCATGCTGCACCGCGCCCTGCAGCAGTTCCTGACCGACGTGTTCTGGGGCGACCTCGACATCCTCCTGCTCGACCTGCCTCCTGGCACCGGCGACGTCGCCATCTCGCTGGCGCAGTTGCTGCCCAATGCCGAGCTCGTCGTCGTCACCACACCGCAGCTGGCCGCGGCCGAGGTGGCCGAGCGCGCCGGCTCCATCGCCATCCAGACCCACCAGCAGGTCGCCGGGGTCATCGAGAACATGTCGTTCATGCCCTGCCCGCACTGCGGGTCCGAGCACCGCCTCGACGTGTTCGGCTCCGGCGGCGGCCAGCGCGTCGCCGACGGTCTGTCGCGCCGGCTCGGCGCCACGGTCCCGCTGCTCGGCGAGGTCCCGCTGGACGTCCACATGCGTGAAGGCGGCGACGAAGGCAAGCCGCTGACCATCAGCGAACCGGATGCTCCGGCCGCGGTGGCGCTGCGCGACATCGCGCACCGCCTGTCGCACCGGCAGCGCGGCCTGGCCGGGATGTCGCTGGGGCTCTCCCCCGCCGGCTGACGAAGATCATGAGGCACCTACGGCCCCACAACGCCGCAACCGCCTCATGATCGCCAGCGCCGGAGAGCCGAACACGCGCCACAGGCAACTCATGATCACCTCTCGCGAGCGATCATGAGACAACACCGGCCGCGTCGACGTCCACCAGGCGATCGCCCACACGGACGTTGCGCAGCCGCGCCTCGGGGTCGATACCAGCCAGCTGCGGCGCGGCCGACACCGAGCCGTCCAACTCTGCTGACACGCCGAACAGCCCCTCGACCACCAGCGCCGCCCACGACCCGGCCGACGAGCAGGCCCAGTCGATGAGGTACGGAAACTGCGGCGGTGACTTTCGAGCGCCGCCGTTGACGGGTTCGGCGGCCTCCTCGACGAAATGCGCCTGCCCGGGCGGGCCCTGGTTGGCGGTGCGGGCCAGTCCCGGCAGCCAGTCCGCGACGACGTCGGCCCGGCCGAGCTCGATCAGCGCCCGCCCGGCTTCAGCCGGCCACGCCGGGTACGCGCCGTTCCATTGATGGTCCGGGCGCACGCTGTAGCTCGCGTCGTCGTCGTAGGCGGACAACGCCCGCATCCACGACGGCGTACGCAGCTCGCGCACGAAGAAGTCGACCATCTCGGCTCGTCGCTGCTGGGGCAGGTCACGTCCCACGGTCATGCCGACCGTGGTGAAGTCGTAGCAGTGGCGGACCGGCACCATCCGGCCGTCGGGCTGGCGGGCGTGCCAGAATCCGCGGCCCTCGACGTAGAGCTGTTGCACCTCGGTCAGCAGCGCATCCGCCCGGGCACGCAGGTCTTTCGCCGCCTCGGCGTCGTCGCGCAGCTCGGCGACATCGGCGGCCACCCGCATGCACCACACGTTCGCCGCGTTCAGCGAGGCCACCTCGTGCACGTAGGAGCTGACGCACTCGAGCAGATTGTCGATGTCGCCGTAGTCGGCCAGGGCGTGCTCGCGCCGGAACCCCTCCCAGGCTGTCGCCCACTCACGCAGGTGCTCGGCCACGGTACGGCGGGGGCCGTCGGAGGCGGCCAGTTCGACGTCGAGGAACCCGGCCGTGCCGTTCCAGCGGACGTAGTCGCGGACCAGCCGGGTCATGGCGTAGTCGTTGACCGAGTACCAGTACCCGGCCGGCCCGCCGGTGAGCCATTCGGTGCCGAAATGCCGGTGAATGTCCAGGGCGATCCAATGCTCGATCTGGCGTCGCATCGGCACCGGGTCCAGCAGCGCGTGCACCATCGAGCTGAGGCTGAAGTCCCAGATGAACGTCGTGGTCTGCCAATATCTGGGCATCAGCGTGTCGTAGACGCGCCCGAGCACGCTGGCGGGGTTGTCGCGGCGGAACCAGATCGTGCCCATGGCGCCCCACCAGTACAGCCGCCGCAGCGCGGCGTTGCTGGTTTCGAGCACGGGCAGGTGGCCGCTGAACTCGTCGTTGCCCGGGGTGAACGCGGCGCGCAGGGTGCGGTTCCACGCCGTGTGCGCCGCCTCGACGAGCCCCGGGACGTCCGCGGCGGCGGTGTCGAAGGCCGCCAGCGCGCCGTCGTCGTTGCCGTCGGTGACGTGCACGAATCCGAACCGGTAGGTCTGACCTGGATCGATGCGCGCGTCGACCTCGATGACCCGATCGCGGACCCGGGCGCCGCCCACGTCCACGCCTTGCACCGTGACCGCTGCCGACGTGCGGGCGCGCCCGATCACCGCCGCGCGGCCGGGCCCGGCCTGCAGGTCGTTGGCCTCCGCGGGCGGTGACGGCTCACGCCACCCGTCCGCCGCACGCGTGACGGTCGAGGCGACCGACAGCCCCAGGCACACCTGCCGGGCATGCTCGGAGGTGTTCGTGACCTCGATGTTCACCACGACGCCCGCGATCTCGCGCGGCATGACGGTCGTGGTGGTGATCGCCAGCTCGCCCACCTGGGTCCACCGGGTGACCCGGTCGGGGCGCCAGCGCATCGAGACCGGCACGCCGAAGGACCGGAACAGCCGCCCGTCGAGCGAGAGCACCCCGGTGATCGTGTCGCCGTGCGAGTACGGCGCGATGTTGACGCTTCGAATGCCGGTGATGTCGTGGTCGATTTGGGCCGCGCCGAGGAAGTTGGTCAGCCCGGGCGGGTTGACCATGTCGTCGAATCGCTGGGTGACGACGTCGCTCTCGAAGTCGTCCACGGTCGGGATGGCAGGCATGGCGGTCCTCACCTCAACGGCAGATCGACCGGGCCGGACGCGGCCGGGTCGGCCCAATCGGCGTTGGGCAGCAACGGGAACCACCCGGGACGGCCCGGGTCGCGGTCATACGGATAGCCGCCGAGCTCTCGGTACAGCTCGGCATACTCGGCGAGCTTGTCGCGGTTCAACGTCACGCCGAGCCCGGGGGCCGACGGGACGTCTATCGCGCCGTCGCGGTAGATGAGCTTGCCGCCGTCGATCACGTCGTCGGTCAGATGGTGGTAGTGCGCGTCGGCGGCGAACGACAGGTTCGGCACGACCGCGCCGAGATGCAGCATGGTGGCCAGCTGAATGCCGAGCTCGCCCGACGAGTGCACGGCCACCCCGAGTTGGAAGGTCTCGCAGACCCCGGCGGCACGCACACACGCCCGGATGCCACCCCAGAACGTCGTGTCCAGCAGGATGACGTCGGCGGCGGGGTCGCGCACGTTCGCCGCCAGTTGCTCGAAGTTGACCACCACGGTGTTCGTGGCGATGGGCACCGTGGTGCGCTCGCGCACGCGGCGCAGGCCGTTCAGGCCGTACGTCGGGTCTTCGAAGTAGTCGTTGTGGAGGTCTTCGATGGCCCTGGCGAAGCGGATGCCCTGCTCGGGCGACAACGCGGCGTTCGGGTCGTGGCGTAGCCGGTCGTGCGGAAACGCCTCGGCCAGGGCGCGGTAGCAGGCCAGCTCGTACTCCGGCGCGAACACGCCGCCCTTGAGCTTGTGGACGTTGAACCCGTGCTGGGTCTTGAGCTCGCGGGCGTGCTCGACGAGTTGATCAGGCGTGCGGACCTCGCCGCTGCCGTCGGGTCCCGGGTAGCGAAAGAACAGGTAGCTGGCGAACGGCACCCGGTCGCGCACCCGCCCGCCCAGCAGCTCGTGCACGGGGACGCCGAGGTGGCGGCCCTGCAAGTCGAGGCAGGCGAACTCGATGGCCGCCAGCAGCTGCGTGCGGTTGTTGTACAGGCTGGCCGTCGGGTTGGCCAGCATGAACCGCAGCACCTCGGTCCGGGCCGGATCGTGGCCGACGAGGTAGTCGCGCAGGCCGCGCACCGCGGCCTCGGCGCTTTGCCCGCCGCCACCCATCTCGCCCAGCCCGATCAGCCCGTTGTCCGCTTCGACTTCCACGACGGTGCGGACGAACCGGCCCCAGTGCGCGCCGTTGCTGTGGCGCAGCGGCGCATGCAGCGGAACGGTGACCGTGGTCGCGCGGACATCGACGATGTGCATGCCCTCAGCTCTCCCCCGGGCTCGCATCCGGCAGCGGGACACCGAGGGAAGAGATGACGCCCCCGTCGACGCGCAGGTCGGCGCCGGTGATGAAGCTCGCCTGCGGACTCGCGAGGTAAGCGATGGCGTCGGCCACCTCCGAGGGCCGGGCCACCCGCCCGATCGGGTGCGTGCGGCCCCACTCGGCGACGATCTCGTCGTTGGGCCGGCCGCCACCGAACTTGTCCGCGGCCCAGCGCAGCATCGGGGTGTCCACCGAGGCCGGGCAGACGGCGTTGACCCGCACGCCGTCAGCGGCGTGGTCCACGGCCATCGCCTTGACCAGCGACAGCAAGGCGCCCTTCGTGGCCGAGTACGCGGCGACCCGGGTCTGGGTGGCGTAGGCCTGCACCGAGGACACGACCACCACGGACCCGCCGCCCTCGGCGCGCAGCAGCGGCATCAACCAGTGGCACACGGCGAACACCGCCCGGAAATTCACCCCGACGACCTCGTCGAACAGCGCCATGCTGGTCTCTTCGACCGTGCCGTACCGCTGGATGCCCGCGGCACACACCAAGGTGTCGATGCTCTCGAACCGCTCGGCCAACTCGGCGGCGCACCGCTCGACCGCCTCGTCGGAGGCGACGTCGAGGGTCATCGGCACGATGGTCCACCCCGCCTCCTGGCCGCGCCGTTCGAGCTCGACCAGCTTCTCGCTGTCGCGGTCCAGTGCCACGACCACGTCGCCGTCGCCCGCCAGGCGCTCCACCGTCGCCAGCCCGATACCGGCGGCGCCTCCGGTGACCACGGACACTCTCGTCATCGGTGGGCCTCCTCAGAACTGCCCGAGGTTCAGACCTCGAGTGAAGAATCGCTGTGTGGACAGGAACAGCACGACCGTCGGAAGCGACACCAGCAGCCCGCCGGCCAGGACCGTGGGCAGCTGGGACCCGCCGTACGTGCTCTGCATGCTGGTCAGCGCGGTCATGAGCGGACGCACGTCGCCGGACTGGCTCAACGCCAGGCCGAGTAGCAGGTCGTTCCAGACGAACGTGGCCTGCAGGATGAACACCGCCACCAGCGCACTGCGCGACATCGGCAGATAGATCCGCCAGAAGATCCGCCACGTCGTGGCGCCGTCCATCACCGCAGCCTCGAACACCTGGTGCGCGATACCGCCGAGGAAATTCCGCATGACCAACGCCGAGAAGGGCACACTGATGGCGGCATAGACCGCGATCATGCCCAGCCGAGTGTCGAACAGCCCGACCTCGGCGTAGCCGACGAACAGCGGCAGGATGATCATCTGCAGCGGGAACACCGTCCCGCCGAAGACCAGCACGAACCAGAAGAAGCCGTGCTTGAGCCTCAACGCCACGATGGCATAGCCGATGGCGGCCCCGATCAGCACGGCCACGGCCGGCCCGGCGATGCTGTAGATCACGGTGCTCAGCACCGCTTCGCCGAGCCCGGCGCGCTCCCACGCGTCGACGATGTTGTCGACCAGGGCGAACTCGGCGATCGGCCGCCACACCGCGTCCGAGGCGTACTCAGCCGCCGGCTTGGCGGCGTTGACCAGCAACAGATACAGCGGGGCGAGCCAGATCACGCCGAGAATGGTCAGCACGACCGGCCGGATCACCCGGGACATCGACATCGACCTCACCACTCGTGCCGCGGGGAGAGCTGGCGGCGCAGGTACGTGATGGCCGCGATGAACGTCACGACGCTCAGGAACAGCGCGACCGCCGACCCCATGCCGTAGGCGCTGTTGACGAACGCCTCGCGGTACATCGTCAAGGCCAGGGTCTCCGACGAGCGCCCGGGCCCGCCTTCGGTCATGGCCATGACGATGTCGAAGGTCTTCAGGCTGGCCACCAGGGCCAGGCCGACGACAACGGTGGTCAGCGGCCGCAGCATCGGCCAGAGCATGTGCCGGAACAGCCGCCAGCCAGCAGCGCCGTCCATCTTGGCCGCCTCGAGCGGTTCCTTGGGGATGGACTGCAGGCCGATCACGAACAGCAAAGCGTTGACGCCGGTCTGCTGCCAGGCCCAGGCGCCGATCATGACCAGGGTGTTCATCGGCTCGTCCAGCAGCCAGCGGTTCTCCGCGCCGGGCAGCCCGAACGCCTCGAGCACCTGGCTGAGCCCGCCGCCGTTCTGCAGGACGAAGCTCCACACCACGCCGACCGCGACCGGTGAGACCGCGTACGTGATCAGGAACGGCAGCCGGAACCACACCCCGAACCGCATGTCGTAGGTCATGACCGCGATGAGCAGGCCCAGCCCGACCGGGATCGTGATGGTGCCCACGACCCACAGCAGCGTGTTGCGCAGCGACGTGAGGAAGTTCGGGTCGTCGAACATCTCGCGGTAGTTGGCCAGGCCCACCCACTCGGGTGAGCCCAGGCCGTTGTACTCGGTGAAGCTGATCACCGACGTCCACACGAACGGCAGGTACAGCAACACCGCGACGACCAGTACCGCGGGCAACCCGAACGCGCGTGCCGACCACTGATAGGACGCACCCCGCTCGCGGGGGGCGACGCTAGTCCCCGTCATCGTCGATCGTGGGTCTCTCAGCCCTGGTCACTCCAGTACGCCTCTGCCTCGGCCTGGATGGTCTCCAGGTGCGGCATCGGGTCACCGGGGTTGGTCACGAAGGCGCTGAACTCGTCGAGCGCGGCGGTCAGCACCGGCGTGGGCGTGGCCTCGAAGTAGCGCTCCAGCAGCTGGTAGCCGTCGGTGCCGGCCTCCTGGTTCAGCGAGGCGAGCTGCTCGTCGTTGATCAGAGCCTTCGGGTTGAACGACACGTCACCGCGGGCGTTGGCCCACGTGGTCTGGGCCTCTTCGGTCATCCACCACGAGGCGTACTGCAGCGCCAAGTCACGGTTCTGGGCCTCTTCGGCCGTGCAGATCGGGCCGGTCTCGAAGATCAGCGGGGTCTGTTCCAGGTCGGGGTTGACCTTGGGGATGATGAAGAAGTCGTAATCGGTGCCCGAGACCATGTCGACGCTGTTCAACTGGCCGCTCAGGAACGTCCCGAAGTTGATCATCGCCACGGTGCCGTTCTTCAGCTGGACCTGCGGCTCGGTCTGGTCACCGGGGTCGCCGAAGTAGCCCTTCTCGTGCATCTCGCGCCACCGGTTCATCACGTCCACGACGCCGGCGTCGGTGTAGCTGGCCTCTCCCGACGACAGCGCGGCGTAGAGCTCGGGGTCGGTGCCGGCCAGCAGGGTCTGGAACCAGACGAAGGAGAACAGGATGTTCGTCTCGTAGAACGGCGTCTGCCCGGCCGCGACGAGCTTGTCGGCGGCCGCGACCAGCTCATCCCAGGTGGTCGGTTCCTTGATGTCGTGCTCGGCGAAGACCTTCGTGTTGTAGTACATCACCCAGTAGGCGGCGTTCATCGGCACGCAGTACTGCTCGCCGTCGATGGTGAAGTGTTCGCGAAGGTCGCCGGGGACGTTGCCTTCGTCGATCGACTGCTGCCAGATGTCGGTGGTCGGGGCGACCAGACCCTCGGCGACGAGATCCTCGAGCTCACTGCCGGTGTGCCAGGTGAACAGGTCCGGTTTCTCGTCGGTGCGGAACGACTGGCGGATGAAGGCGGAGTACTGGTCGGCTTCGGAATAGCCGGTGAAGTCCAGAGTCAGTCCGAGCGCGTTCTCCGACACGTCGGAGACCTGGAGGAACTGTGGTTCCCAGGCCGCCTTGTCGGTGTAGAACGACAACGATCCGGGAGCCTCGGCACCGCCGCTTCCGTACTCGTCCTCGTCGTCGCCGCCACACGCGGCCAGAACGAGCGCCGATGCGGCCAACCCGGCCACCGTTGCGCTGTATCGGATTCTCACCTGAAACCACCTCGTATGCATGGGGTGCGGGTCATTGTTCGCCGTTCAGATCTCGCGCCCGGATGGCCTCGATGACGTTGCTCAGGTGATCGCGTGTGGCCTGGAAGGCCGCATCGATGTCACCGTCGAGCACGGCGCGGGTGATGCGTTGATGCTCTTGGAAATCCTCCGACTCGTTGCCGTGCAGGCGCAGAATCTCTTTCTGTTCCTCGGCGTGGACCAGGACGATCGAGTCCACGACCTCGGCCAAGACCGTGTTGCCGGCGGCTTGGGCCAAGGCCCGGTGAAAGTCGAGGTTGACGATCCACAGCCGGTCACGGGCGTCGTTGAGGCACTGCTCGGCCTCGGCGAGTTTCGCGGCCAGCCGGGCGCACCCGTCCGGGTCGCGCACGGTGGCCGCCGTCGCCGCGATGGGCGGCTCGATCACGCGCCGCGCTTCCAGCAGGTCGATCAGCCGCTCACCGGTGAGGACCTGGCTGTGCGGATTGTGCACGACCGAGCGGCGCACGTTCTCACCGACGTACACCCCCGACCCGTGCCGCAGGACGACCACGCCCATCGCCTCGAGCCGGCGCAACCCTTCGCGCATCGTGGGCACTGCGACGTCGAAGCGGCGCGCCAACTCTCGCACCGTGTCCATCTGAGCGCCGGGTTCGAGCCCGTTCTCGTGGATGAGCTCGACGACGCCCGAGGCCAGTTCATCGGCCAGGGTGCGTCGGCTGACCTCTCCAGCAGGCACAGGCGGTGGGCTCCTCAGGGCATCGGGGCGTGAGGGGGCACATTCTGACGCGGTTGATTAGATCACTAGTTCAACCGCTTGTCGACAACTGTGACGTAACCGCAACATGACGGCGCAGCAACATCCTGTCATATCGACAGAAAGGGCGGATCTGACAGGTCGCTCAGGTTGCTTCGGGATCGAACCGCGGCGACTCCTCCACAGGAGTCTCACTCGAGCTGCTGGGCTTCGCGACACTGCCGTTGCGCTGATTGGTGCCGTTGCGCTGAGTGGTGTTGTTCCGCGCGGCGCTCTTGCGCGGCTTCGGATCGTCGTCGAGGCCGAGATCGTCGAGGCCCAGGTCGACGCCGTCGAGGACCTTCTTGCGCACGAACGAGCGGGGGTTGCGAAGTTCGGAGAGGGTGCGCAGGTCCTCTTCGTCGATGCCCAGGTCACCGACGCTGTTGGACAGGTCGCGCCGGGCGTTGGCGACCATCGTGCGCAGATCGCGGACGAACGAAGCGGCCTGCTTCGCCATCGTGGGCAGCCGGTCGGGCCCGAAGACGAACAGTGCGACAACGAGGATGACGAACACCTCGCCGATACCTATGTCGAACACCGCCGCTCCAGCTCCTCATTTCGTGGGGCCCCAGCACTCGGGCGATCGTGACAGTCAAGCGTACATGGCGCCGGAAGCCGGAATGTCCGGGTCACCCGACGGCTTCACCGAGGGTCAGCGTGAACTCGAGCTTTTCGCCCTCGCGCTCCACGACCACGGTGACTTCGTCGCCGGGTTCGTGAGCGCGCAGGCGCACGATGAGCTCGGCCGCGCCCCGAACCTCGTCGCCGTCGATCGCGACGATGACGTCACCGGGACGGATGTCGACGTCGTCGGCCGGGCCACCCGGGCTGACCCCCGGCCCGTCCTCGCCTTCGACCGCGACCCGGGCGCCAGGGCCGTTGTAGGAGTTGTCGAGCAGGACGCCCATGACCGGATACACGGCCTCGCCGGTGCGGATCAGCTGCTCGGCGGTCCGTTTGACCTGCTCGACCGGGATCGCGAAACCCAGCCCGATACTGCCGCTGGCGTTCAGGCCCACCGAGGCGATGGCCGAGGTGACCCCGATGACGCGCCCGTTGGTGTCGACCAGCGGGCCACCGGAGTTACCGGGATTGATGGCCGCATCGGTCTGCAGTGCGTTGATGTAGGCCTGCGAGGCCTGGTCGCCGGCTGTCACCGGACGCTCGACGGCCGACACGATGCCGCTGGTCACGGTGGCGTCCAAGCCGAGCGGGCTGCCGATGGCCACGACGGGATCGCCGACGGCGACCGACGCGGAGTCGCCGAACATGACCGGTTGCAGACCGTCGGCGTCGATCTGCAACACCGCGAGGTCGTAACTGGGACTCGCGCCGACGACCTCGGCCTCGAACTCCCGGCCGTCGAACAGCGTCAGGTCCACCGCTTGGTCGCCCGCGGCGGCGATCACGTGGTTGTTGGTGAGGACGTAACCGTCGGCGCCGATGACGAATCCGGATCCTTCGGCGTCAGCGGCTCGTACCGACACGACGCTGGGCAGGACACTGGCCGCAACCCCCGCGATGGAGTCCGGCGGACGCTGAACCAGTTGGGAGTTTTCGGCCCCGATGACGGTGACGGAGTCCGATCCGGCCCGGGAGTCGTCGATGCCCTCGGCCAGCATGCCGCCGCCCGCACCGGCCAACGCAGCCACGAGGAACAGCGCGGCTGCGCGCCTGCCGCGGTGGCGCCGCGGCGGTGGTGGCGTGGCGATCTGCGCAGTGGCTGTCGGCGGATCCGGCGCCGACTCCTCTCGCGGGCGCTGCAGGAAGGGCGCTGCTGCGGGCGCACGCTCGACGGGGGTGGTGAATCGCCATTCGCCGCCGGCCCACGGTCGGTGCCCGGCACGGCGCGCCGAGGTGAACTCACCCAGACTCGTCCAGCCCGCCTTCATGGGCACATTCTTTCATCGTTCGCGGCTCAGTCGAACGGGTTGAGCCAGGAGCCGACTCGCTGTGCTCCGCGCCCGATCCGGGCGAAGAAGCCGTCGTCTTGCTTGGGGGGTGGTCTCACCTGTTCCGGCGGCAGGCTGTCGATCAGCGATTCCACCGTTTGCATGGGCGCCTCGGCGACCACGGTGATGACATGTCCGCCGGACGTCCAGGTCAGGCGTGCCGGCGGGCCGGGCCGGGTGTAGACGACGCCGCCGTCGACCTCCGCCGTCGAGTAGCCCTCGAGCTGGTGCGGATCGAGCCGGCCGCGCTGCTCGAACACCGAGACCGTCATCACCCCGTCGGAGTAACTGAGCTGGATCGCCTCACCGACGCGGCGAGCCTCGTACAGCACCATGCCGTTGGACAAGGTCTCCGGGCAGTGCCAGCCTTCGTCACGCAGCCGCTCGATGTCCGACCAGTGCAGCATCGCGGCCTGGCGGTCGGTGCCGAACGACGTGTCGGTGGTGCCGAAGTCGCAGCACGCTCCCGCACCGCCGATGGTCACCTCGACGAACGCGCTGGCACTGAGCGGGTAGCCGTCATGGGCGAACGATTCGCGCCGCAGCGACAGCGCGGTCTCGCGATCCAGCCACAGCCGCACCGCCACGCTGCCGTCGTCACGCCGGGCCTCGACGATGTCGGTCGGGCGCCCGGCGACCGTGCCGGAGCCGGCCATGCGCACGTCGTAGGCGTCGAGCAACAGGTCGACCGGGCCGTCGCCGGCCAGCCAGCTCGCCGCCGTCCGGCCCTGCAGGATGGCGGTCTGGTCGTCGTGCAGCGCGATCTCGGTCTGGCCGCCGGCCGCATGCCGGACTTGAACGATGGCGCTGGTCGACGCCGCGGATTTCGCCAGCGCCGACCAGGTGGACACGTACTGCGTGCCCGAGTAGGACACCTGGCTGCCCGCGGCGGCGGACTGGCGGAGCAACTCGACGGCGTAGGAATCGTCTCCGGCCCCGACGGGCTTGGCCGACGGCACATGCACGAACACGGCGATCGCACCGACCAGCATCGGCACGACGAGGACCGGCGCCACCAGCGCGGCGAGACCCCCCGCCACGCCCTGCGCGCGCGGACCGTGCGTCACCATCCGCCTCCCAGCGAACCGGCCTGCCGGACCAGCAGCGACGCCGGCTCGACGAACGGCAGCGCTCCGGTGGAGCGGGCGTGCTCGAGGGTGAACTCCTCGACGGGCGGGACGATGCCGGCCGGCGTCGGGGACGGATCGGACGTGGTGGACGGCGATCCGAGCGCGGCCAGCAGGATCAGCATCGCACCGGAGGTGCACATCCCCACCGCCGCGACCCGCATGGTGCGGACCCGCCGCGGCAGGCGTCGCCCGCCCGGCCGGGACGGCGGGTGGGACTCGCGGGTGCGCCAGTCGGCCACCGGGGCCGGGGCACTGCCCGGAGCCTCCGGCGGCAGCGGGTCACCGGGTTCAGCCAGCGCCAGCAGATTCTGGACCAGGGTGGCCGACGGCGCGACGTCGGGCAGCGAGCGCAGCGCGTTCTTGGCGTGCCGCTCGTCCTCGACGGCGTTGCGGCATTGCGCACATTCGGTCAAGTGCACGAGGGCGCGGTCGCGCTCGTCGTGGTCGAGCCGGTCGTCGACGAGGTCGCTGACTCGCTCGTCGAGATGTTTCATGCAGGCTCCCCGTGTTCGCGGGTCCCGTCGGCGCGCGGTGCTGGTGTGTCCAAGGCGCTGGCGTCGTCGGGCGCGCGGTGGTCGAGCGCGGCGCGCAGTTGCGCGCGGCCACGGTGGATGCGGCTGCGGACCGTCCCGAGCTTGATGCCGAGGGAGGCGGCGATCTCTTCGTAGGACAGGCCTTCGATGTCACACAGCACGACCGCTGCGCGGAAATCCGGCGGCAACGCGTCGAGGGCGCGGTGGATGTCCGCGTCGAGCATGCGGTCGGACAGCGCGTGCTCCGGCGTCGGCTCCCGCCCCCGCAGGCGGTCGGCGGCGTCGTCGGCCAGAGCGTCGAAGCGGATGCGCTGCTTGCGGCGGACGGAGTCGAGGAACAGATTGGTCGTGATGCGGTGCAGCCAGCCCTCGAACGTGCCGGGCGTGTACGACGACAGCGAGCGGAACACCCGGACGAACACGTCCTGGGTGAGGTCTTCGGCATCGTGGGCATTACCGGTGAGCCGGTATGCCAGCCGGTAGACCCGGGCCGAGTGTTCACGGACGATCTCGTCCCAGCTCGGCGGGGTCCATGCGGCCCCGGCTTCCACGTCCGCCACGAGCAGACCTCCCTCGACAGGGCTCGTCGACACGAGCACTGTATCCATCGTGACTCATCGCCCCTTCCGGTACCAATCGCACGGATCACGCCCACGCCCCCGGTACCTGTGGGCCACGTAACTGGCCACATAACGTGCCGCACCTCTCGTAGGTTCCGCGTGCGTCCTTCTCGACGCCGCACCGGAACGCTCTAAGCTTTCGTTCTGACACACGCACCGGCGCCAGCGCCGGAGACCTGCAGGAGGCCGTCATCACTACGGGCAGCACCACCGCGATAACGCCGGAGTCGTGGGCCTATGCGGAGGCCTACCTGAACGAGGAACAGGCCGTGACCCGCGCACGGCAACGAGCCGCCGAAGTCGGCGTGGTCCCGATCGGTCCGGGTGGCGGCCACGCGCTGCGGCTGCTGGCCGCGGCGCTGGACGCCAAGACCGTGGTCGAGGTGGGCACCGGAGTCGGCGTGTCCGGGTTCTACCTGCTGTCCGGAATGCGCGAGGACGGCGTCTTGACCACCGTGGACATCGAGTCCGAGCACCAGCGCCTGGCGCGTGAGGCCTTCGCCGAGGGCGGTTTCGCGTCCAACCGCACCCGGCTGATCGCCGGCGCGGCGCTCGAGGTCCTGCCCCGCCTCACCGACGGCGCCTACGACCTGGTGTTCTGCGATGCCACGAAGACCGAGTACGGCGACTATCTCGAACAGGCGCTGCGCCTGCTGCGCCCCGGCGGTCTGGTCGCCTTCGACAACGCACTGTGGCACGACCGGGTGGCCGACCCTGCGCAGCGCGATCCCGAAACCGTCGCCGTGCGGGAGTTGTGCCGCACCGTGCGCGCCGACGACCGGTTGCTGCCGGCCCTGTTGCCGGTCAGTGACGGCCTTCTTGCCGCAGTCAAGCGTCACGGGTAGCGATTCAGGGCACTATTGAGTCGTGCCCAAACTCGTCCGTCCGACGGTGGACGTCCATGATTCGTGGCTCGAGGCCGTGTCCGAGCCCGGCTACGAACCTCGCTGGCTCGACGACCTGCAACTGGCCGACATGCTCGAACCCGAGGGATTCGCCCTCTACGTCCGGCGTCAGATCGAGGACGAGCGTGACGAAGCCCGCCGCTCGCGGGGCATGGTGCCCTCCACGCACCTGTGGTTCGTCGACGGAAAGATCTTCCTGGGCAGATTGTCGATCCGCCACCAGCTCACCCCGTGGCTGCGTGACTACGGCGGGCACATCGGCTACGACGTCCGGCCGTCGGCTCGCCGGCAGGGTCACGCGTCGCAGATGTTGCTGCAGGCCCGCCCGTGGGCCGCGGCGCTCGGGATCGATCCCGCGCTGGTGACGTGCGACGTCGACAACGTGGCCTCGCGCAAGGTCATCGAGCGCGCCGGCGGCGTCTTCGAGGACGAGCGCAACGGCAAACTTCGTTATTGGGTGCCGTCCGGCGACTGATAGTCCGTCCCCAGCCGGATTCGCTCCGGATGGGTGTAGACGTTCATGCCGCCGCTGCGGACGAACCCGACGAGGGTCAGCCCGCAGTCGTCAGCGAGGTCGACGGCCAGGCTCGAGGGCGCCGACACCGCCGAGAGCACCGGAATCGCCGCGGCTGCGGCCTTCTGGACGAGCTCGAACGAGGCGCGTCCGCTGACCTGCAGCACGTGGCCCGTCAACGGCAGCTGGCCCTGCATGAGCGCTGCCCCGATGACCTTGTCGACGGCGTTGTGCCGGCCGATGTCCTCGCGGATCACGACCAGCTTGCCGGCCGCGTCGACCAAGGCCGCAGCGTGCAGGCCCCCGGTCCGGTCGAACACCCGCTGCTCGGCGCGCATCGCGTCGGGCAAGCCGGCCAACGCGGCCAGGTCGATCCGCGACTCGTCGCCCGCCAGCGACCACGTCAACTGATCACGCACTTCACTCACCCGGTCGGCACCGCACACGCCGCACGCGCTCGTGGTGGCGAACGCACGAGAGCGCGGTGGCTGCACCCCCGGCGCGAGGACGACGTCGACGGTGTTGTCCTCGTCGACGCACTCCTTCATGCCGGCGATGTCTGCGGCCCGGGTGATCGCGCCCTCGCTGACCAGCCATCCGGCGACCAAGTCGAAGTCGTGACCCGGGGTGCGCATGGTGCTGGTGAGCACGACACCGTTCACACGCACGAGCAAGGGCTCTTCGACGGCCAGCGAGTCCGGCCGCCTGGCCGCCCGGCCCGACCGCAGCAGGAGCACCGGTCGCCGGGTGGTCATCTGCCCCATGACACCACCGTACGACGCCACGGGCCGACGCGCGCGAGAACTCAGCGCAGCCGAGCATCCACGAACAGATCCGCGATCAAGTCGTCGACCCGGCCTGGATCGAGCCCCCGGGCGATGAACCATCCGCCCACGTTGCGTACGTCGCGCTCCAGGTAATCCGGGCCGTGCGGGTTGGCGATGACATCGACGATCTGCGGGATGTCGATGATCACCAGGCGCTGGTCGTGGACCAGGACGTTGAACGCCGACAGGTCGCCGTGGGTGAAGCCCTCGCGCGCCATCAGCGACAGGTTGCGGCACAGCTGAGCCCACAGATCGTCGAGCTCGCCCGGCTCGGGACGTAGGCGCGCCAGCCGGTCGCCGGCCGTGCCGTCGGCATCACCGATGAACTCCATGAGCACCTCGGTGTCGACGATCTGGATCGGGTACGGCACCGCGACGCCTGCTTCCCACATCCGGCTCAGGGCGCTGAACTCGGCGAAAGCCCACTGCCCCGCGATCACCTGTTTGCCGAACGCGGTGCGCTTCGCGGTGGCGCGGTTGACCCGGGATTCCTTGTCCTGGCGTCCCTCGAGGTAACCGGCGTCGCGGTGGAACATCCGGTGATGAGCGTTACGGTAGCGCTTGGCGGCCATCAGGGTGCCGGTCTCGGTGTCGGGCACGGCGCGCTCGACGAGGAAGACGTCGGCCTCCTTGCCGGTCTTCAGCACACCGAGCTCGGTGTCGACGGCGGCGAGTTCCGTGACGACCCAGTCCGGATGAGGCAGCGGGCCGCGTTCGGTCGGCGTCGACTGATCCCACGTGGACCAGCGGTCGCCCTGCGGCGGGCCGTCCTGCCCCAGGTATTCGGCGTAGGCCGCGTCGAGGTCGAACTCCTCGGATTCGTACATCGGTGGGTTCTCCTGAAGGTGAGCCCACCGGTACGAGCGACGTGGTCAGCCGGCGGGCGAGGTGAAGAGGGCGGACTGTGCGCCGTCGAAGGCGCGCGACATCACCGGGACAGCCATGGTCGTCGCCTCCTCTCACTCCCGCCGGGCATGCGCCCGAGCATCTCGTGCCGCGAGGGTAACCACGGCCCGATGCGGTGCGCATCCCATTTTTCGACCGTGCGTACTACGGTCAGCCCATGACGAAGCCTCCGCCGAGGTATGACGACCACGACGATGGTCTGCACGTCGGCCCGCCCGAGCGCAGCGCCGCCGGCCTACCGGGCGTCGTGCACGGCCTCAAGGCCGTTCTCGACCAATCCGGCTTGCGGCGCGGGTTGCCCGCGCTGCGACTGGTCAACCAGCATGCCGGCTTCGACTGTCCCGGCTGTGCCTGGCCCGAGCCGGACAAGCCCCACCTGGCGGAGTTCTGCGAGAACGGCGCTAAGGCCGTGGCCGAGGAGTCGACCGTGCGCCGGGTGGGTCCGGACTTCTTCGCCGCGCATCCGATCAGCGAACTGGCCACCCGCAGCGATCACTGGCTCGGCCAGCAGGGCCGGCTGACCACGCCGATGCTGCGCGACATCGACGACGACCATTACCGGCCGGTCACGTGGGACGCCGCGCTCGACCTCGTCGCCGGCGAACTGCGTACGCTCGACGATCCCGACCACGCGGTCTTCTACACCTCCGGCCGCGCGAGCAACGAGGCCGCGTTCTGCTACCAGCTGTTCGCCCGGGCACTCGGTACGAACAACCTCCCCGACTGTTCGAACATGTGCCACGAGTCGTCGGGCTCGGCGCTGTCGGAGACACTCGGTGTCGGCAAGGGCAGCGTGTCGCTGGCCGACATCACCGACCACGCCGACCTCATCGTCGTCGTCGGGCAGAATCCCGGCACCAACCATCCGCGCATGCTCACCGCGTTGGAGCAGGCCAAGCGGCGCGGCGCACGGATCGTCGCGATCAATCCGCTACCCGAGGCCGGGCTGCAGACGTTTCGCAACCCGCAGACCGTCCGTGGTGTCGTGGGCCGCGGCACGTTGCTCTCCGACGTGTTCGTCCAGATCCGCCTGGGCGGTGATCTCGCCTTCTTCCAAGCCGTCAACCAGCAGTTGGTCGCAGCCGACGCCCGGAGCGGTGACGTCCTCGACCACGACTTCATCGCCGCCCACACCTCCGGCTTCGACCGGGCCGCCGCGGCCTGGGAAGCGCTGAACTGGGACGACGTACGTGCGGCGACAGGGCTGCCGGACGAGGCCGTACACGCCTTCGTCGACGAGGTGCTCGCGGCCGAGCGCATCGTCGTGTGCTGGGCCATGGGCCTGACCCAGCACCCGAAGGCCGTCGCCACGATCCGCGAGATCGTCAACTTCCTGCTGCTGCGCGGAAACGTCGGCCGTCCCGGCGCCGGGGCGTGCCCGGTGCGCGGGCACAGCAATGTCCAGGGCGATCGCACGATGGGTATCTGGGAGAAGCCCCCTGAGGGGTTCCTCGACGCACTGCACGCCGAGTTCGGCTTCGCTCCACCGCGTGCGCACGGACTGGACACCGTCGACTCGATCCGGGCGATGCAGGCCGGAAAGGTCGGGGTTTTCATGGCGCTGGGCGGCAACTTCGCCGCCGCGACGCCGGACTCCGACGCCACCGCGCAGGCGCTGCGCTCGGTGCCGCTGACCGTGCACGTGTCCACCAAACTGAACCGCTCGCACGCCCTGCCTGGTCACCGCTCGATCATCCTGCCGTGCCTCGGGCGAACCGAGCGTGACGTGCAGGGCGGGCGCGAGCAGTTCGTGACCGTCGAAGACTCGATGAGTGTCGTGCACGCCTCGCGCGGGACTCTCCGACCGGCCTCGCCGGAACTGCGCAGCGAGATCAGCATCGTCAGCGACCTGGCTCGCCGGGTGCTCGGTGCGGACCATCCGGTCCCGTGGCAGCGGTTCGCGACCGACTACGCCGCGGTGCGCCAGCACATCGCTCGCGTCGTACCCGGCTTCGACGACTACGAGGCCAAGGTGGTCCGGCCCGGCGGCTTCGTCCTCCCGCACCCGCCGCGTGACGCGCGCGTCTTCCCGACCGCCGACGGCAAGGCTCGGTTCAGCGTCAACGAGCTCAGCGTCCTGCAGTTACCGCCCGGACGGCTGATCCTGCAGACGATCCGCTCGCACGATCAGTTCAACACGACGATCTACGGGCTCGACGACCGGTACCGGGGTATCCAGCAGGGACGCAAGGTGGTGTTCGTCAACCCCGACGACCTACGCGAGCTCGGCATCGACGACGGCGCCGTGGTCGACGTGGTCGGCGAGTGGCACGACGGCGAACGCCGGGCCGAGGGCTATCGAGTGGTGGCCTACCCGACGGCGCGTGGCTGCGCCGCGGCGTACTACCCCGAGACCAACGTGCTGGTGCCGCTGGATCACACGGCCGAGATCAGCAACACGCCGGCGTCCAAGTCGATCATCGTGCGACTGGAGCGCTCATGACCGGGTGGAACGCGGTCCGGGCCCGGCGGCGAATCCAGCCTGGCCTTCGGCCACGGCGATGACGTCGAACGACTCTTGCAGGACCGGCGCCGACCCGATGATCTGCGACCCCGGCGACTCGGCGGCCTTCTCCGCGAACGACGCCGCGAACTCGTCACGAGCTGCGGCGGTCTCGAAGACGTACGTGCCTTCGAACCACTCCCCGGGGCGAGTCCGCCACGTCTTGAACCGGAGCCCGTCCATCGCCGAGAACCGCGCCAGCGACGTGCCTTCGACGTAGTCGCGCAGCTTCTCGTCGACGTCGTCGGGGGCGTCGGCCAGGGACCAGCGAACCGCCAACCCGTACATGGAACTCACCCTTCATCCAGGGGCGCGCCGGCTTCGAGCCAGTAGAGCAACGCCCGCACGCCGAACGCGGTACCGCCCTTGACGAGCTCGCCGGAGGCGGAGTCGGCCCGGCCGGTACCGGCGATGTCGAGATGCGCCCACGTGACATCGCGGGCGAAGCGCTGCAGGAACAGCGCGGCGGTGATGGATCCGCCGCCCACCTTCGTGGTTTCCACGTGAGCGATGTCGGCGATCGCGGAGTCCAGCGCGAACCGGTAGTCGTCGACCAGCGGCATCCGCCACAGCCGCTCACCGGCGGAGTCACCGGCTGCGGTGAGGGCGGCGGCCAGACCGTCCGACGTGCTGTACAAGGCGGCGTGGCTTCGACCGAGCCCGATGGTCGCCGCGCCGGTGAGGGTGGCGACGTCGATGAGCACGGTCGGCTCGAGCTCGGCCACCGCGTACGCCATGGCATCGGCGAGCACCAACCGGCCTTCGGCGTCGGTGTTGATCACCTCGACACTGGTGCCGTCGTACTGGCGGATCACGTCGCCGGGGCGTTGCGCGGTGGCCCCGGGCAGGTTCTCAGCCGCTGCGACCAGGCCGGTCACCCGTACGCCGACACCCAGCTCGCGCACAGCGGACAGGACACCCATGACGACGGCGCCGCCGGACATGTCGGTCTTCATCGGCACCATGGCCTCGCGCGGCTTCAGCGACAGCCCGCCGGAGTCGTAGGTGATGCCCTTGCCCACCAGCACCACGTGCGGGCTGCGGGCACGTTTGGGCTCGTAGCGCATCGCGATCAGCCGGGGCGGGCGTTGCGAGCCTGCGCCCACCGCGACGATTCCACCGAAACCCTCGCTGGCCAGCGCCTTCTCGTCACGGACCCGAACGTCGAGGCGATGAGCGTCGCCGATGCCACGGGCTTGCTCGGCCAGCCACGCCGGGTCTTTCACGTTCGACGGGGTGTGCACCAGGTCGCGCGCGGTCCAGGTGGCCTTCGCGATGGTCGCGGCAACGGTGACGGCCTGGGACCGGTCGCCTGCACCGGTGAGCACGAGCGTGCGCAACGGCCGCTTCTCGCCGGGCACGGCGCTGCCGCGATAGTCGCCGAGTGCGTACGTGGCGAGCACGGCACCTTCGATGAAGGCTCGCAGCGACGCGTCGTCGGCGTCGACGGCCACCGAGGTGGCCAGCCGTTCGGTGCCCCGGGCCGCCCGGGCCACGGCTGCGCCGGCTTTGCGGAACGCCCCCGGTGACCGGTCGCCGAGGCCGACCAGCAGCACCTTGGTGACGTCGACCTCGCCGTCGGGGCTGCCAGCGCCACGGCCGGCCTCGAAGACCGGGACGGACACGATCTCGCCGGCGCGGGCCTTGGCTCGTTCACGGTCGAGCACGACCGCCAGATCCAGGCCCAACGCCGCGGACACGGTGTCGCCGCCCGCCCCCAGCCGCACCTGGGCGCCGTCGTCGTCTCCGGGCGAGAACGGCACGGCCAGGACGCCGGCCTCGGCATCCATCAACGCTCGAGCGTCGGCCACGACCTCGGTGGGCCGGATGGTGCTTTCAGCGCGCACGCGGACTCCTCGTAAAGCCCCCGCCCGGCCCCGCACGGCACCGGACGGGGGCACCTATCTCGATGCTCACGACCTCGACGTCAGCCGACGACGTCTTTCAACGCGTCGCCGAGCGCGCCGGCCTCGTCCGCCGTGAGTTCGACGACCAGGCGGCCGCCACCCTCGATCGGAACGCGCATCACGATGCCACGTCCCTCTTTGGTGACCTCTAGCGGCCCATCGCCAGTCCGCGGCTTCATCGCCGCCATCCGCGCACCCCTTCCTTCATCACAGTGCGCACACGAACCTCCTGGATGGGCCAGGAAGCGACTGCGTGTGCATCACGATGACGTCCATTATCCCGCATGTTGGCCTCAGCACCGATACCGCCGTCGCTCCAACGGTGCGACCGTGCAGGATGGAGGGCGTGAACGCCCGATCTGCCCTGTTCGATCTGTACGGCGACCACGTCCGCTCGCGCGGCGGCCGAGCGCGCATCGCTGCCCTGGTCCGGCTGCTCGAGCCGCTCTCGATCGCCGCACCGGCCGTGCGCACTGCCGTGTCGCGGATGGTCCGCCAGGACTGGCTGTGCCCGGTACGCATCGACGGCCTGCCCGGCTACGCGCTGACCGAGCGCGCCGATCGCCGGCTGAGCGAGGCTGCGAGCCGCATCTACCGCACCGACAGCCAGGAGTGGGACGGGCGCTGGCACGTCGTGATCCCGCAGCGATCCGCCCAGCGTGCCGCCCGAGAGCGGATCCGCAACGGCCTGGCCTACCTGGGTTACGCGCCGGTGGGCGACGGGACGTGGATCGCCGCCCGGCCGTCGCCGGAGCTCGAGGGGCTGCTGCAGGCCGAGGACGTGCGTGCCGAGCGCTTCAGCGCCAGGCATCAGGGCGACGACGCCGAACTGGTGCGCCGCGCGTGGGATCTCGACGCCGTCGGCCGGTCGTACCTGCGCTGGCTGGCCGAGGCCCGGGCGCTGATCTCGTCGCTGCCTGATTCGCCCAGCGACGAGCAGGCCTTCGCCGTACGTAGCCGGCTGGTGCACGAGTGGCGCAAGTTCCTGTTCACCGACCCGGGTCTACCGCGTACCCTGCTGCCCGACGACTGGCCCGGCGACGAGGCTGCACGCTACTTCGACGAGCACGCCGAACGGCTGCACCCGGCGGCCGCCCGGTTCGTCGACCACTGCCTGGCCACGGCCGGGCCGACCAGGAAGGGCCAGCCGTGAGCGAAGATTCGACCGGCGAGCCGGTGCGCTACGAGGTCAAGGACGCCGTCGGCGTCATCACGTTGAACCGCCCGGAAGCCATGAACAGCCTCGACACCAGCACGAAGGTCGCCTTGCGCGACGCTGTCCTCAGCGCGCGCGACGACGCCACGGTGCGGGCCGTGGTGCTCACCGGCACCGGCCGCGCGTTCAGCGTCGGCGAAGATCTCAAGGAACACGCCCAGGCGCTCGAAGCCGGCGACGAACGGCTGGGCGCCACCATTCGTGAGCACTACAACCCGACGGTGCAGGCGCTGGCCACGATGCCCAAGCCGGTGATCGCCGCGGTCAACGGGGTCGCAGCCGGCGCGGGGGCGTCGTACACGTTCAGCTGTGACCTGCGCATCGTGGCCGACACCGCGGGGTTCAATCTGGCCTTCGCCGGCATCGGGTTGTCGTGCGACACGGGGATGTCGTGGATGCTGCCGCGGCTGGTGGGCTGGGCGAAGGCGCGCGAGTTGCTGTTCCTCCCCCGGACCGTGCCCGCGCAGGAAGCGCTGGCGCTGGGGCTGGCGACCGAGGTCGTACCCGCCGACGACGTCGTGCCGCGCGCGCTCGAGCTGGCCCGGCAACTGGCAGCAGGCCCGACGCTGGCCTACGCAGCACTGCGCCGAGCGCTGGAGTTTTCCGCCACGAACTCCCTCACCGACACACTCGAGCACGAAGCGACGTTGATGCAGCGCACCGGGGAGTCTGCCGACCACCACGACGCGGTGCGCGCATTCCTGGCCAAGCAGCAGCCGGTGTTCCATGGCCGGTGACGCCGCCCCCGGGCCTGACGGACAGCCGCGCTGCCCGTGGGCGTTGAGCACGCCGGACTACATCGCCTACCACGACGACGAGTGGGGCCGTCCGGTCCGCGGCGATGTCGCCCTCTTCGAGCGGCTGACGCTCGAAGCGTTCCAGTCGGGACTGTCCTGGCTGACCATTCTGCGCAAGCGCGACGAATTCCGGCGAGCGTTCGCCGGCTTCGACCCGGCCGTGGTGGCCGCCTTCGATGACGACGACGTGGCCCGGCTGCTCAGCGACCCGGGCATCGTGCGCAACCGGGCGAAGGTGACCGCGGCGGTGACCAACGCCCGGGCCCTACTCTCGTTGCGCGAGTCCCGGGGCGAGGGCGCTCTGGATGAGCTGATCTGGTCGTTCGCGCCGGACTCGCCCCGCGCGGTGCCGGCTTGCTTGTCCGATGTCCCGGCGTTCACGCCGGAGTCCACGGCCTTGGCCAAGGCGCTGAAGAAGTGCGGCTTCGTGTTCGTCGGACCCACCACTGCCTATGCGACGATGCAGGCCACCGGCGTCGTCAATGATCATTTGGCGGGGTGTGTGGCCCGTTGATCGCCATGGCCTCGAGCTCGGCGATGCGCCGGTCGCGTTCGTCGAGCTCGGCGGCGAGTCGCTCCAGCACTTCGTCGACCTGGTCCATCCGGTAGCCGCGGGCGGCTACGGTGAATCTGATCCCGTCGACGTCAGCGGAGTCGAGCGCGCGCTCGGGAAGCATCGGCGCCGCCGCGCGAGCGTCGTCGGTGCCGAGCACGTCGCCGCGTCCCATCGCGACCGCGACGACGGCGAAGAGGACGACCGCGGCTGAAAGCACGAACACGACGAACATAGGGTCAGATCGTGCCATGTGGTGACTGGAAGGAGGCACGGTGAGCCCACTTCGACTGGGTCGCTCGACCTTCCGCCCCGGCGAGTTCGCCGTCATGGCGATCATCAACCGGACACCGGACTCGTTTTACGACCGCGGCGCGACGTTCACGTTCGACCTGGCGTGGCGGCGTGTGGAGCAGGTGGTGGCCGAGGGGGCGGACATCATCGACGTGGGCGGGGTGCGCGCCGGGCCGGGCGAGCACGTGGACGAGGCCGAAGAGATCGAGCGCACCGCGGGGCTGGTCGAAGCGATCCGGGAGAAGTACGCCGACGTGGTCGTCAGCGTCGACACGTACCGCGCCGCGACGGCGGCGGCCCTGTGTGAAGCCGGCGCCGAGCTGATCAACGATACCTGGGCCGGCTCCGACCCGGAGGTCGCCGCCGTCGCCGCCGAGTACGGCGTCGGTCTGGTATGCAGCCACACCGGCGGCCTTCCTCCGCGCACGCTGCCGCACCGAGTCCACTACCGCGACGTCGTCGCCGACGTCATCGAGCGCACCGGTCGCCTGGCCGAGCGCGCCGTAGGCCTCGGCGTCGACCCCCAGAGCATCGTCATCGACCCGACGCACGACTTCGGCAAGAACACCTACCACTCCTTGGAGCTGACCCGTCGCCTGGACGAGCTGGTGCGCACCGGCTGGCCGGTGCTGGTGAGCCTGTCCCGGAAGGATTTCGTCGGCGAGACGCTGGACCTGCCCGTCGCCGACCGGTTACCCGGAACGCTCGCCGCCACCGCCATCAGCGCCTGGCACGGAGCCCGAGTGTTCCGAGCGCACGATGTGGCCGCCACCCGGCAGGTACTCGACATGGTGGCCTCGATTCGCGGCGTCCGGCCGCCCGCCGTACCGCGGCGGGGCCTCGCCTGAGGCCACCTGAGTCTGCCTGAGTCGCTTCGCCCGCCCCGTAAGGCCCTGACGAGCTGCGAAGACAGGGCGATCTCCGCATGCGCAGCGGGCACCTTACGGACGAGACTCCAGGTATGAACAGTGATTTCGTCCACCAGCTCCTGCACGAGGAACGAGCGGCCGACATGCGTGCCGAGGCGGCCCGTGCGGCTCTGGCCCGCCAGAGCCTGGCCGCCGCCGGTCATCAGCGCACCGGCACGAAAGGCTGGTGGCGGGTCCGGTTCGCCCTGTTCGCCACTCGCCGTCGCCGTCACGCCGTGTGATACCCACGCTCCAGGCGGGACTTCTCGGCTTCAGCCAGCACGTCGAGGACGTCGTCGAGATCGTCGGTGAGGGTGATCAGGTCCATGTCCGTCGCGGAGATCTTGCGCCTTCCCACCAGCTCGGCTTCGAGCCAGTCCAGCAGGCCCCGCCAGAACTCGGTGCCGATCAGGATGATCGGAAAGGCGGTGACCTTCCCGGTCTGAACCAGGGTGAGCGCCTCGAACAGTTCGTCGAGCGTGCCGAATCCGCCCGGGAAGACCACGAAGCCCTGCGCGTACTTCACTAACATCGTCTTGCGGGCGAAGAAGTAGCGGAAGTTCACGCCGAGCTCGACGTACTCGTTCAAGCCCTGCTCGAGCGGCAACTCGATGCCCAGTCCGATCGATGCGCCGCCGGCTTCGGTGGCGCCCTTGTTCGCCGCCTCCATGATGCCGGGACCCCCGCCGGTGATGACGGCGTACCCGGCTTCGGTGAGCCGCGAGCCGAGATCGACGGCGAGTTCGTAGTACGGGTCGTCGGGGCGGATGCGCGCCGAGCCGAACACGCTGACAGCACGGCCGACGTCCGCGAGAGCCCCGAAACCTTCGACGAACTCGGACTGGATCCGCATGACGCGCCAGGGGTCGGTGTGGACCCAGTCCGACGGGCCAGTCGTGTCCAGCAGATGCTGGTCGGTGGTTGCGGTGTCGAAGCGTGATCCGCGCAGCACGACCGGTCCGCTGAATTTCTCGGCACCCCGGCGCGGCCGGGGGTTTCGGGAGTCAGTCACCGCGCCAGGCTAGCCGTCCGGCCCGCAGCGGCGGTGTCCAGCCACGCGCGCATGCGCTGCTCGCAGGTGTCGATCTCGGCGACGTCGACCTGTTCGTCGTCGGCATGGGCCAGTTGAGGATCTCCGGGACCGTAGTTCACCGCCGGCACCCCCAGGGCGTCGAAGCGCGCGACGTCGGTCCAGCCGACCTTCGCCTGCGGCGTCCCCCCGACAGCCGCGACGAACTCGGCCGCGATCGGCCGGGTCAGGCCTGGGCGCGCACCTGGCGCGGAGTCCAGCAGCTCGACGTCGTAGCCGTCGAACACCGAACGTACGTGCTTGAACGCCGCGTCTTCGTCAGCACTGGGCGCGAATCGGTAGTTGACCGTGATGACGCACCGGTCCGGGATGATGTTGCCCTGGATTCCGCCGCTGATACCGACGGCGTTGAGCCCTTCCCGGTAAACCAGGCCGTCGACGTCGACTTCGGCAGGCGTGTACTCGCGCAACCGTTCGAGTACCGGGCCCGCGGCGTGGATCGCGTTGACGCCGCGCCACCACCGCGCGCTGTGCGCGGCACGGCCCGCCACGGTGATGCCCACCCGTAGCGTGCCGTTGCATCCGCCTTCGACCACGGCCGACGTGGGCTCCATGAGCACTGCGAAGTCGCCGCGCAGCCAGTCGGGATGGCGCGCTGCGACCCGGCCGAGGCCGTTGCGGTCGGCTTCGACCTCTTCGTTGTCGTAGAAGACGTAGGTGACGTCGCTGGCCGGGTCCGCGACGTGCGCCGCGAGCCGCAACGCCACGGCGACGCCACCTTTCATGTCGACTGTCCCGCGGCCCCACAAGACGCCGCCGTCGCGGCGCGTCGGCAGGTTGCCGGCCACCGGAACGGTGTCGATGTGTCCGGCGACGACGACCCGCGACGGGCGGCCGAGCGACGTGCGAGCCACCACCGCGTCGCCGTCCCGATCGACGCTCAGATGCTCGTATCGCCGCAGGGCCGCCTCGATCGCATCGGCCAAGCGGGCTTCGTCTCCGCTGACCGAGGGGATGTCACACAGCGCAGCCGTGAGCTCGGGTGCGGGCAGGTTGAGGTCGAGTGGGGTGTTCATCACGCTCGACCATACGGTGCTTCAGTGCCTTCTGCCGTACCGTGCAGATGCGTAAGATCGGCGTCATCGGGTCGCCGGCCGCTGCGGTGTGCCCGAGCTCGGACAGAGTTGAGCCGCCAGGCGGACAGACGGGAGCATCAGCATTCGTGCGGACGGTCCGACCGACGACCACCTGTGGTCGCGGGCGCGCCGCGGGGATCCCGCGGCGTTCGGCGAGCTGTTCACACGCCATTCCAAAGCCGTGTACAACTACTGCTTCCGGCTGACTGGTAGCTGGGCGACTGCCGAGGATCTGACGTCCGTGGTGTTCCTGGAGGCGTGGCGGCGTCGCGAGGAGGCCACCAGCGAAGACGGGGTGATCGTGCCGTGGCTACTCGCCGTCGCCTCCGACGTCACCAGGCACAGCGAGCGAGCTGTCCGGCGGCATCGACGGCTGCTGGCCAAACTGCCTCCGGCCGTCATCGAGGGTGACGCGACCCGTGAAGTCTCGGACTCCGAGCGACAGATGCAGCAGATCTTGCGGATCTTCCGCCGCTTACCGCGCGCTGAGCAGGATGTCCTTGCGCTGTGCGTTTGGGGCGGACGCAGCTACGCTGAAGCCGCCGTAGCCCTGGGCGTGCCGGTGGGGACCGTTCGTTCTCGCCTCGCCCGCGCCCACGCGCACATGAGGCGGCTCACCGAGTCAGCCCGGCCCAAGGCTCGCCTGCCTGAACCCCGACCCTGGCTGGACACCTGAAGGGACATGTATGCCATGACTCCGACCGGCGCCGACATCGTCCTTGACACGCCGCCCGAGCGCGACCTACCGGCCGCCCGGCGCGAGGCGATCCGTCAGCTGCTGGAAGACGTCGTCACCGACAGCCGGCCAGCCCCCACCCCGCACCACCCACGGCGGCTGTGGCAGGGCTTGGCGATGGCTGCGACGACCGCGGTCGTGGTTGCCGCCATGATCGTCACCAACGTCGCCACCACCGGCGAGGAGATCGCCCACGCGGCAACCCCGCCGGTGCTGAACGGGGAGTTGGCCGACGGCGAGCCGGCCGCACCGACCTTGCATGAGCTGGCTCGAACCGCAGCCGACGACCAGGCCGACGACCCGTCTCGCCGGATCCGGACCGAGAGCTGGTGGCTCAGTGTCTCCGTCGACGGCGAAGGGGCGAGCGAGAAAGTGTCCACGGCCGTCACTCCGATCCTGCGGGACCGGATCTTCCGCGACGACGGCACGGTTCGCATCCGGGAGGTACGGGGCGAGCCGCAGTTTCCGAACGAGAAGTACCGGCGTGCCTGGGATGCGCAAGGCCACCCGGACTCGACGGGGACGATTCTGCTCGACGAGACCGTCCCGGCTGAGCGGCTCGACACCGCTTACCCGGCCGACCTGCCCACCGATCCGGATTCGCTTCGGGCGCAGTTGCTCTCCACGACGCCGCCTGAAGAATCCGCGGCGACGCTGTTCACCGCAATCAACGACGTACACAGCGAACGCGTCGTCGAGCCACCGACCCGGGCCGCTGCGCTTCGGTTGCTAGCCGAGGACGAGGGCGTCGTCTCTCTCGGCGAGATGACCGACCGGGCCGGGCGCGAGGCGATGGCGTTCGCCACGGACAGCACCGCATCCGGCTTGGAGCGCCGGCACGTGCTCTTCGTCGACCCCGATGACGGCGCCGTTCTCGCTTACGAGGAGATCCTGACCGGCGACACCGGTCGGCTCGGCATCAGTTCGCCTTCGGTCGTCGCGTACACCCTGTTCCGCTGACCTCGCTGGTTTCAGAAGGGTGGGATGTCGTGGGCGGGGTCGGGTG
>NZ_DAHVSH010000173.1:0-13847 GCF_027324685.1 Haloactinopolyspora sp. | reverse complement strand
CATGTACTCGGTCACCGTCACCGTCGACCGGCACGGGCTGACCGTGCGCGGCCGATTCGGCTGGCCGCGGCTGCGCACACCGATCGAGCAGGTCGATCACGCGGCCGTCGCCGAGGTGCACCCGATCCGCCACTTCGGCGGGTACGGATACCGCATCGCCGCCTTCGGACCGCTGCGGGGTGCGAGCGGGTTCATCCTGCGCGGCGGGCAGGGCTTGGTCGTCGACCGCGCGGACGGACGGCGCAGCGTCGTGGTGGTCGACGACGCCGAGACGGCCGCCGGGCTGCTCAACGGCCTGGTGCAGCAGCGCCTGTGAACTGGTGCCCGCGCTGTGATGTGAGCAGCGCCGGCGGAGCCGGGCGCCCGAGCGGCGCGACCTGCTGGACGAGTTCGGCGAGGTAGTCGAACACGCGATCGTCCGGCGGGCTCGGCAGGTCGACCAGCGCGAGGTCGACGCCGAGATCTGCCAGGGCCTCGAAGCGGCGTCGGGCCTGGTCGAGATCGAGGTCGCCCAGGGGGCCCAAGGTGGTCTTGACGATGTCGTCGTACGGCCGGCCCGCCTCGTCGCAGCGGGTGCGTAGCACATCGAGCTTGCGGCCCAGCTCAGGCGTCTCGAAGAAGTTGTTGGCATCGGCGTAGCGGGCGACGAGTGACATCGTCTTGCGTTCACCCATGCCACCGATCATGATCGGTGGCCGGCGCACCGGCGCGGGATGGTTGATCGGACGTTCGAGCCGGTAGTGCTTGCCCTCGAACGTGGAGTCGTCGTCATCGAACATGCGATGCGCGATCTGCAGGGTTTCCTCGAGCCGTTCGTACCGCTCGGCGAGCGGAGGGAACGGGACGCCGAGCCCGCGGGACTCCTGCTCGTTCCAGGCCGCGCCGATGCCGAGCCAGGCTCGACCGCCGGAGAGCACGTCGAGGGTGCTAACCTGCTTCATCAGCACGCCGGGATGGCGATAGTGCACGCCGGTGACCAGGGCGCCGAGCTGCATTTTGCGCAGGCGCCCGGCGGCCCAGGCCAGCGTCGTGTACACCTCGGGCATCGGGTCGTCGGGCTGACCCATCACCGGGATCTGGAAGAAGTGGTCCATCGGCCAGTAGCTGTGGATACCGGCTTCTTCGGCCTTGGTGAGGATGGAGTCGAGCGTGCGGGCGATCGCGCTGGATCCGCCCGGCCAGGAGAAGTTCATGATGTGCAGGCCGATCAACATAATACCTATATTAGCCGGCTAATTATGTTCGTGCCACCCTCGTCAGCAGGTCCCGCAAGGTGGTCCGCTCGCTCTCGTCCAATCCGCCCAGCACATCGGCGTCCGCCTGCCGCCAGGCCCGCTCCACCGGTTCCTGCAGCGCTCGTCCCGCGTCGGTGAGATGGACGATGCGCCCGCGCCCGTTCGCCGGCTCGCGACGCACATACCCGGCGCCCTCCAGGCGGTGCAGCGCTTTGCTGACGGTCGGTGGCTCCACCCCGAGCCGGGCGATGAGCTCGCTCTGGCTGATCCCGTCCTCGCGCCACAGGTTCGACAGCAGGAGGTCCTGGCCCGGATGCAAGCCGAGCTCGGCCAGCACCGGCCAGACGGCCGGGCGGGTCGCCTTCATCGCCTTGAGCAGCAGGAAGGACACGGTGTCCTCGATCATGAGGGCAACGCTAGTGCGTCAGGCGCCCCAGTGGCCGCGATGAACGACGTCGTCGACCCGTCGTCGACCTCGCTTCAGCGACGGTGATCGACGATCGGCGGCACGGTGCCCGACGGTGACGGCCCCGATAGGCGTGTGGTCGTCGGGAACGCCGAACTCCGAGCGGAACGCGTCGAGGCGCTCGGGCGGAATGCCGAAGAAGCAGGCGCCGAGCCCTTCGTCCACCGCTGTCTGCAGCATCAGCAGGACCGCCATGCCGGTGTCGATGTGCCAGTACGGCACTGGCCAGCGAGACTCGTCCCGGTCGGTCCACCCCTTGTCCGGCTCGGCGTACCGGTCCAGGTAGGCACGCCGGCACGACATCGCCACGATGACCACCGGGGCGCGGCGCATCCCGGCCGACCAGGCGTCGGTGCCCCCACCGGACGGCGTCGCCGCGGTCCAGAACCGGGCGACATCGGTCGGAGTGTCGAGGCGCAGGAAGGCCCAGCCCTGGCTGAAGCCGGCACTCGGGGCATGAACGGCATGCTCCAGGATCCGGTCGACGACGGCGGGGTCGACCGGATCCGTGCGGTAGTTGCGCACCATGCGGCGACGGCGGACCACGTCGGAGAACTCCATGCCCGCATCATGCCCGCCCAGTCGCGTTGGCCCGGCTCGCGGCGGGCAGAATGACTGGCATGGCCTTCCTGCGACGCGCCGCGCACACGTCCGCGCGGTCCCGGCCGGCGGATCCCCGGCCCGCGATAGCGCGGTTCTGGTCGTGGTGGAGCGAGCACCGCGACCAGGTGCTCGCGGCCGCGAACGACGACCGCCGCGACGAGTTGGCCGAGCTCCTGGCGCCCGCGGTCGCCGCGATCGATCCCGCACTCGAGTGGGAGCTCACGGCCGGCCCGCCGGCGAGACTGACCCTGTCGGCCGGCGGTGACATCGAACGCCGCGCTGTCACCGAGCGGTGGTTCTCGAGCGCTCCGGATGACCCTGACGTCGAGTTCGCCCCGGCGCGCCAGGCGGTGGCCGACGGCGGCTCACCCGGGACGGTGCAGGTCGACGACTTCGACATCGACCTGTCCGAGCTCGTCGCCGGGACGGGGGTCGACCCACGCCGCGGAGCCCTCGACGTCGTCGTCCATCATCCGCTGTTCCCGCTGCTCGACGAAGACGCGCGGGGCAAGGTCGCCGCTTTGGGCCTGGCGGCCGTGCTCGGCGAGGACGACGTGCAGCGCTGGGTGGGCACGGTGACGGTGTCGGCCGATCAGCCGGTCGACGCGATCGCGATGTCGATGCTCCCGGTGGTCGTCGATCAGTTGCGGCCCGCGGATCCGTGGGTGTCGCTGCAGGGCGCCGGGCGCAAGGGCCCGGTGGTCGCGGTCGCGCGCCGGCCGTTGCTGCGCATCGATCGGCCGCTGGCGGACACCCACCTGGGCATCGTGCTCGGCTACCGCGGCGCGGCGAACGGCCTGCCGCGCGATGAAACGGTCACCACTGACGCGCGGGAGCTGGAGGAGCGGATCATCGAGGCGCTGGGTGGCGACGGGCCGCACGCGGTGCACGTCGGTGAAGTGACCGGCGGTCGGCACATCGTGGCGCACTTCTACGTCGACGGTCTCGAGGTCGACGTCACAGCGGCCGATCCCATCGTGCGGACGTGGTCACACGGCCCCGCCGTAGCGCGCCACACCTATGACCCGGACTGGGAACAGGTGGCGGCGCTGCGCAGCTGAAGCGCGCTGTGCGTCTTGGGGCGGCCCGGCGCGGTCGCCGGATGCTGCTGACCCGGTCGTGAAGATCGTCGTGTGGCCTACAGCTGGTCCGCCCAGGTCGTGAAGATCGTCGTGGGGCGAGATGCTGGTCCCGCACGGTCGTGAAGATCGTCGTGGGCAAAAGTGCGGGCCATAGCGGCGATTTCAACCACGACGATCTTCACGACCAGCCAAAACGGCATTCTCCACCACGACGATCTTCACGACCGCCACAGCAGCAGCGCCCGGGCACTCGTGCCTGCACGAACGGCTCCAACGGCCCACTCGGCCCGCCACGGCCCCCGTGGTTGGTTGATTTTGGGCGCCAGAGCGCCTGAAACCAACCCACCATCGCCCCGGCCGATCGACGTGCGCAAGACCACGCCTATTCACGCCTAATTCGGTGGGCGGATGTCAGTGCCGTCTGTCAGAGTTGTTCATGTCAAATCTCCCCTGCGCAAGACACGCTGTCAGAAGAGGTATGCCTTCGTGCCCGCATCAGCTCCCGATGCTGCCGTCCCGTCCCCGCTCACCCGCTCGCAGATGCTCCGGCGCGTCCTGGTTCTCGGCGCTCTCACGGCGCTCGGCCCCCTGACCGTCGACCTCTACCTGCCGGCGTTTCCGGCCATCGCCGACGACCTGCACGCGGCCGAGTCCGCTGTTCAGCTGACCCTCACGGGAACGCTGCTGGGCTTCGCCATCGGCCAGCTCATCCTCGGGCCGTTGTCGGACAGCGTCGGGCGACGCCGGCCGTTGATCGCTGCGACCATCGTGCACGTGGCGGCGTCGTTGTTGTGCGCGGTGGCGCCGAACATCGCCACGCTCGGTGCCTTCCGCGTGTTGCAGGGCATGGCTGCCGCGGCCGGTGCCGTCGTGTCGATGGCGGTGGTGCGCGACCTGTACACCGGCTTGCCGGCGGTACGGCTGTTGTCGCGGCTGATGCTCGTCACCGGGGTGGCTCCGGTGCTGGCGCCCTCGCTGGGTGGGCAGGTCCTGCAGTTCACCGACTGGCGGGGCGTGTTCTGGGTGCTCGCCGCGCTCGGCGCGGGCCTGGTCTGCGTGGTCGTGTTCGGCCTGAAAGAGACCCTGCCCGCGGAGCGGCGCCGCTCCGGCGGCGTCCGAGGCACCCTGCGCACCTACCGGTCCATTCTGCGCGGGCGCACGTTCGTCGGACTGATGCTCACCGGCGGACTGATGATGGCCGCTCTGTTCGCCTACATCGCCGGTTCGTCGTTCGTGTTTCAGGACGTCTACGGTCTCACCGAACAGGCCTACGGCGTCATGTTCGGGGTGAACTCCGTCGGCCTGGTCATCGCCACCCAGGTCAACGCGCGGGTCGTGCGCTGGGTGCAGCCGCGGACCGTGGTGCGCTGGGCCCTGCTCGCCGCTGTGGTCGCCTCGGCGGCGATGCTGGCCTTCGCGCTGACCGACGTGTTCGGCTTCCTCGGCATCGCAGCCCCGCTGTTCGTCCTGTTGACCACGGTCGGATTCATCATGCCGAACACGCCGGTGCTGGCACTGGCCGATCACGGGTCGTCTGCGGGCACGGCCGCTGCGCTGCTCGGCGCGATGAACTTCGCCATCGGCGCGGTCACCGCGCCGCTCGTCGGCGCCTTCGGCAGCGGCACGGCGATACCGATGGCGGCGACGATGCTCGCGATGACCGCGCTGGCGGCCGGGGCGATGTTCCTGCTGGCTCGGCCGGCGCGGCGCCGCCCAGGCCGCCGAGGCGCCGGCCGGTACCGCGCCGTACCCGAGCTACACGAACACGATGCACGCAGGGCTGGGCGTCCGCAGGACCGCCCCGTCCCCGCTGGGCAAGCCGGTTGCCGGGTCGATGGAAAACGCCGTGATGTCGTCGGAGAACTGGTTCGCCACGAACACGTGGCTCCCGTCCGGCGACAGCACAAGGTCACGCGGGTGCGTACCGCCGCACGGCGTCGCGCCCGCTAGCCGCAGGTCGGCGCCGTCGACCTCCAGCACGGCGATCTCGTCCACCCCACGGTTGGCGACGTAGAGGAACCGGGTGTCGGGTGCCAACCGGATCGCCGACGGCTGGCTCTCGCCTCGTTCGGTGCCCGGGGACGTCGACACCGTACCGACCACCGAACCGGCGGTGAGGTCGATCACGCTGACGGTGGAGTCGAGTTCGCCGACGACGTAGGCGAGGTCGCCGTTGATCACCAGATGGCGGGGGCCGCTGCCCGGTGGAAGCGTGATGCGGTCCGCCTCGTCCAACTGCCCGGACGCCTGGTCGAGGGCATAGCGATGGACCGTGTCGGTGCCGAGGTCGGTGACCAGGACATGCCCGCGGCCGGACGCATCGACCGGGTCGGTCACGATCATGTGAGCGTGCGGGCCTTCCTGCCGTTCGGGGTCCGGTCCCGAGCCGCTGTGCTGCACCATCGCCGTCCGCTCACCCAGTGAGCCGTCGTCGGCGATCGGGTGCACGCTGATCGAGCCCGAGCCGTAATCGGCAGTCAGCAGGTACCGCCCACTCGGGTGGATGGACAGGTGACAGGGACCGTTGCCGCCGGTGGGACGGGACTCGCCGAGTGGCCGCAGCGTGTCGTCGTCCACCTGCCAGGCACTGACTCGGCCCTCGCCGGCCTCATGCACCGTGTACAGCACCCGGCCGTCGTCGGACATGGCCAGATACATGGGATTTTCGACGTCGTCAGCGCCGACACCGACCGGCGTGAGCCGTGCGCCGTCGACATCGGCGATCACGATTCCCTTGGCACTGCTTCCTTGGCCACCGGTGGTGGCTGCTCCGATGTATGCACGCATGGGCACCATCATTCCGGTTGCGTCCTCGCGCCGACCAGAGCGTCCAGCGTGTGGGCCACGGAATCAGCCCGGTCATTTCGCGGGCGACGGGCGCGGAGTCGAACCGCTGGAGCCTAGAAGCAGCAGTATTGTGTCAGTGCAGTTTCCAGCTATTACGTTCAGTCACGAGAAATGCATAGCCGGGGACACGGAAAAGATGTGTCTGCGCAAATTCGTGGAACTGGGCTGCGGGTTCGGAGCCGACCTGGCACGCTTGCAATTGGCCGGTGTTTCGGTAGCTCAGCGTAGTTCTTGATCACCCAGAGTCACCATCACTCTCGGCTACTCTCCGTCACAAACTGTCACGCAAAGTTATTGTTGCGTGCCGGGTTTTTTGTGTCTATCGTTCTGGGTATTCGCACCGCAACAAATGTACTCCGGCCCAATATCCACGGGGGATTGACGGCAAGAAGGACGGTGGTGTCGCGATGACACACAACCACTTCGCTGCCGGCCGGGATACGCGGTGCGATCGCGGCCTCGGGCCGTGACTCGGACCGGCGCGGCCCATCCGCCCTGCACAGGCCGCGCCGAGATAAGGGGGCGCGGTGCGCACGTCCGGGGACGGGCGCACCGCGTGCCCCAACTGAGGCAGCGACGGGTTTCCGCGGGCTGGTCCCGACGCTGCAGGTGGAGACGCGACGGGCCCTGTTGGGGGGCAGGCATCCCGTCGCGCTCTCCCGCCGTCCCGGCGCAGAGTCGGGCATTATGGGCATCTAATGCGCGTTTCGGCGCATACGGTAACGGTAACCAGACCGGACGAGCCGCGAGGCCAGGTGTCGATGCAATGACTGCTCCCCAGCCCACCCGAACAGATCAGATGACTACCGCGACCGGCGAACTCTACGCCTTCCGTGACAAGACGTCCGGAATGTGGTTGCGCTTCTACACCCCTGCGCGCCGGTACGACCTGTGGCGCGAGTACGTCGACGGCGCCCGTCGCACGTATCGCAAGTACCACGTGGAGAAGGCGCTGACGCTGCCCGAGGCAGACCTCACCTCGCAGACGCCGGTCTTCTCGGTGATGACCGACGATGCTGGAAAGGTCTGGGCTGGTTGGTACGCCAATGGCCCGTTGCAGGCGGTGACCGACGCCTACGCACCGCGCGAGTTCGCCAGCGAGCCGGTGTCGGCGTCGCTGATCGCCGGCTGGATCGACGACGTCATTCCCGAGGGAGTCCTCGAGCTCAAGGGCGCCTGGGTCGACCCGTCCACCGATCTCAAGGCGGCGCTGGCCGACCTGACGTCGCGAGCCTTCGTCCACGCCATGCACATGCTCGGTGCGAGGTATGCCTATTGCACCGCAGCCGAGCATGCGGCGCCGAGGTGGTTCAACTCCGGCGCCCGCGAGATGCCCGGTATCGTGCCGGCTGCTTACCCGGACGAGCGATACCGCACCACGGTCCTGTGGTGGGACGCGCGTACCGCGCTCGACCTGTCCACACCCGAGCAGCGATCGCTCTTCCTCGAAGAGCATCGAGAGGCCACCACCATCTGACCGCCACGAGCTGAACGAGAGGTCCGGGGGATGGGCGAGTCCGCCGGCGACGATGTCTGCCGTCCTGTCCATGTCGACGATCCCGACGCACTGAGCGACCTGTTCGCTGATCCTCGCGTCGAGGTGATCGACACCATCGAACAGCAGCGCCACGAGCTCGCGCGCACGCTGCCCGCGCCGCGGCCGGAGTTGCTCGACGAGCCCAGCCGCTGGTTCCACTACCCGTGGCGGCGCAGTGTCGTGCACCTGCTCGGTCCGGATGGTTTCCGCGCGTTGCGCTCCGATCGCAACCGCAACAAGATCACCAGCGACGAGCAGCAGCAGCTGCGTGAGCTCACGGTGACGGTCATTGGGCTGAGCTCAGGCTTCGCGATCGCCCACGGGATCGTCCTGGAGGGGCTGGCCGGCGAGATCCGGCTGGCGGACTTCGACGCCGTCGACCTGTCCAATCTCAACCGGTTGCCGGGCACGGTGTTCGATCTGGGCGTGAACAAGGCGGTGGCGGCCGCGCGCCGGCTCGCCGAGCTCGATCCCTACGTCCGGATCGTGGTCGAACCAGCTGGTGTCAACGCTGGCGCGGTCGACGCCTTCGTCGACGGCTCAGACGTCGTGATCGAGCAATGCGACTCGTTCGACGTCAAGCTCGCCGTCCGCGAGGTCGCCCGGCAGCGGCGCATCCCGGTCCTGATGGCGACGGCCGATCGCGGGTTGTTCGATGTCGAGCGGTACGACCTCGAGCCGGATCGGATGCCATTTCACGGCATTCTCGGCAAGGTGACCAGGGCGGAGCTGGCGGACATGCCCGCGTCCGAGCGAGTGCAATTCGTCCGGCAGGTGCTCGAGCCGCACCTGCTCTCTACTCGGATGGCCGCGTCGCTGACCGAGGTCCAACGAACGGTGTCGACCTGGCCTCAGCTCGGCGCGGACATCAATCTCGGTGCAGCGACCGCCGCGGCCGCCGTGCGCCGCATCGGGCTGCGATCCCCGCTGCCGTCCGGCCGCATCCGGATCGATCTGGACGACGTCTTGACTGACCCGGTCACACCGGTCACGGAGCGCTGAGCGTGGACATCGCGATCGCCATGACGATGTGAATCGGTTACGCTCCGAACATCACCAGCCGAAGTCGACGTCTCCCGGCGAAGCCGCACCGTCCGGGCATTCGAGACACAGCACGGAGCGAACGATGAGATTCGACCCGGACACGATTCAGCCACTGCTGCAAACCCTCGGTGAAGCCACAGACGCCATCACGGTGGACATCCTGGCCGTCGACGGCGCGCTGCCGCTGGTGTCGTGGG
Organism: Haloactinopolyspora sp.; assembly: GCF_027324685.1. Taxonomy (NCBI): domain Bacteria; kingdom Bacillati; phylum Actinomycetota; class Actinomycetes; order Jiangellales; family Jiangellaceae; genus Haloactinopolyspora; species Haloactinopolyspora sp. The sequence goes on along the minus strand of NZ_DAHVSH010000173.1, from coordinate 4,836 downwards.
GCAGTGCATCCCGCGCAGGCCTGCGCGGACCCGCCATCACGGCGATGCGTGCGGCTATCCGTGATCTCACCCAGCAGGTCGCCGCAAGCGATGACGACTCGTGCCACGAGGCGCGCGCCGACGGATACGAACTCGTGGCAGCGCCGGTGCGGTACAACGAGTTCCGGGGCGGCGTGTGCGTCGCCCGTCGCGGCCCCCGACCGTGGTCCGAGACCGAGCTGGCGACCGTCACCATGGGTGCGCGGATGAGCTCAGCGGTCCTCGAGGCGGGCCAGATCGAGACCTCCCACGGGCGGCTGGACTCGTTGGTGACCTATGTCGCGTCCGAGTTGATGGGCGTGCAGGCCACCGACATGCAAGAGACGATGCGGCGCATCCTCGGCGAGATCGGGCGATTCTTCGACGCTGATCACGTGTGCATCCGCGACAACGACCCAGTGCGCCGCGCCAGTGTGCTGGTCGAGGAGTGGCCGCTACGCGAGGTGGTTCCCGATCCCGATCCGCTGGGTGTGGTGCCGTGGGACACCGACAACTCGGTGTTCGGGATGCTCCGCGACCTTCGGGGGCCGTTCACGATGCGCCCGGGTCCCAGCCACGCCGACTACCAGGAGCTGGTCAAAGAAGGCGCGGGCGTGGACGAGGTCTCGCTGGTGACGGTCCCGCTGATCAGCGGCGACACGACGCACGGCGTCCTGAGCATGAACCACTTCACCGACCGCATCTGGACTCGCAGTGAAGTGGGGGCGCTGGAGGCGATCGCGGCGCTGTTCGTCCAGCTCGAGCAGCGGGTGCGGGCTGAGCAGAACCTGCATCACCAGGCCTATCACGACGAGCTCACCGGGCTGTGGAATCGGCGTGCCTTCGTCGAGAACCTCGGCTCGATCCTCGAAGCCGACCCGCAAGCACGGCTCGCGGTGATGTTCGCCGACATGGACCGGTTGAAGACCGTCAACGACGTCCTGGGCCACGGTATCGGGGACAACTTCCTGTGTGCGGTGGCACAGCGGCTTCGCGACTGTGTGCGGCCGACCGACATCGTGGCTCGCCTGGCCGGTGACGAATTCGTCATCGTGCTCCGCGGCGTCGAGACGGTCGAGGCCGCCGAGCGAGCCGCCCGTCGAATCCTCGATCGTGTCTCCGAGCCGCTCGAGGTCGGCGGGCACGCCATCAGCCGAAGCGCGAGCATCGGCCTGGTCCTCAGCGGCGACGGCTCGCCGACAGTCGACGAACTGCTGAGCAACGCCGATGTGGCGTTGCTGGAGGCCAAGGATCGCGGCGGCGACTCGGTCGTGGCGTTCAACGACGACTTGAGGGCGAAACTGCTCGTCCGGGCCGATCTGGAGCTGCGCCTGCGTTCTGCGATCGCCAACAACGAGATGCGCTTGTACTTCCAGCCGGAGTTCGACCTGCGCGACGGGCGGATGACCGGTGTCGAGGCGCTGATCCGCTGGCAGCACCCAGAACGCGGCCTGCTCGCCGCCGACTCCTTCATCTCCGTCGTCGAAGAGATCAACCTGGCCGCTGAACTGGGCCGGTGGGTGCTCGACGAAGCGTGCCGCCAGCTGGCCATCTGGAAGTCGACGTCAGCGGATCCGCCGGCCATCGTCCGGGTCAACATCTCGGCAGGCGAGCTGATCAGCGCTGATTTCGTCGGTTTCGTCTCCGGGCTGCTCGAGCGTTACGGTCTCGAACCGGCTGAGCTCGGCATCGAGATCACCGAGAGCACGGTCATGCGGGAGCTCGACGACGTCCAGGCCACGCTGAACGGCCTGCGCGGGCTGGGGGTCACGCTGGCCATCGACGATTTCGGCACGGGATACAGCTCGCTGGCCCAGCTCAAGGAGTTGCCGGTCGACATTCTCAAGATCGACCGCAGCTTCGTGTCGTCGCTGGCGGAGAACAGCGGCGACCGCGCGATCGTGGCGGCGATCGTACGACTGGCCGAGGCGTTCAACCTCACCACCGTGGCCGAGGGAGTCGAAGAGTCCGCCGCGGTCACAACCCTGCTTGACCTGGGTTGTCATCGCGCCCAGGGCTTCTTCATGTCCAAGCCGCTGCCCGCGCATGCCGTCCTTGATCGCGCCCGGAACCCGGGCGTGCCACTGCGGGTGATGTGATGGTGGAGCTGGTGTGATCGATCGTTGCGTGACCAATGAGTTGACGTTTGTCGACGGTCGGTATTCTGTGATCTGTCACGGCTCTCCTGAAGCAGGCGACAGGCATCGGGATGCAGGCGTGTCGGTGTGGGCGGTACTGGCACGGAGGACGAGGCAGCCTTTGGGAGCACGACGATGAACGATGGCGGTCCCGACTCGACTGAACACGACTTCGCGAAGATCGTCGGTGCGCGGTTGCGGGCGCTGCGCAAGCGTCGGCGGCTGTCCCTGCAGGCCGTTGAGGAGAAATCCGACGGACGGCTGCGCGCCGTCGTCGTGGGCTCGTACGAGCGTGGCGACCGGGTGGCCTCCATCCGGCGGATCGCGGAGTTGGCCGAGTTCTACGGTGTTCCGGTCGACACGTTGGTGTCCGACGGCACCGGACGGTCGACGTCGCCTGGTGACGGCAAGGTCGTGATCGACCTCGACGCGTTGCGTGATGCACCGGAAGAAGCCGAGCGGTTGGCGAGCTTCGTCGCGTCGATTCAGCGGCAACGCAACGACTTCGCGAGCCGAACCCTCACCATCCGGGCCGAGGACGTGTCGCTGGCGGCGTTGTTGTACGAGGTGTCCCCGGCGGAGTTCCGCGACAAGCTCGTCACGTGGGGTGTGCTCATCTCGTCCTGAACTCGCGCATCGGCCGGTGGGCCAGCGCGATTCCGGCGACCCCTGCGATGCAGACCAGCCCTCCGGCCGCCAGCGCGAACGCTGGTGACGTCGCGCCGGCGACCAACCCGGCGCGGAAGTTGCCGATGTCGGGCCCGGCGACGCCCACGACGTGTTCGGCCGCGCTGGCCCGGCCGCGCCGCGAGTCCGGGGTCGCCAGTTGAACGATCGCTCCACGCGAGATCACCGAGATCGTGTCCGCGGCTCCGGCGACGGCCAAAGAGCCCAGGGCGAGCCACAGCGTCTGCGACAGCCCGAAGCCGGCCAGGCCCGCGCCCCACACGCACGCCGCGACGAGCATGATCATTCCAGGGCGGCCGGCGCGCGTGATCGACCCCGAGCCGAGGCCGGCCGCGATTCCGCCCACCGCGACCGCTGACATGATCAGGCCGAGGGTTTCCGGGCGGCCGCCGAAGGTCGTGGCGTTGACCGCGGGGTACAACGCCATCGGCATGGCGCTGACGGTCGCCACGAGGTCGGTCAGCAACGTGCCGCGCAGTACCGGCTGGCGGCGGATGAACCGCCAGCCGTCCCAGATCGCGCGGAGGCTGGTCGCGGCGGTGTCGTCGGTCGGTCGCATCGCCGGGAGCTGTGCGACGCAGTAGAGCATGACGCAATACATCGCGGCGTCGACCGCGTAACAGACCGTGACGCCCCAGCGGCCCACGATCACCCCCGCGATCGCGGGTCCGGCGAGCATGGTGGCTTGGAAGCTCAGGTGGGTCAGGGCGACACCGGCGGGGATTCGGTCGGTGGGCAGCAGACGCGAGACGAACGTCCGGTACGCCGGAGCGCCCAGCGCGTCGCACGAGGCGTGGAAGGCGACGAGCGCCAGGACGAGCCACACGGCACTGAGCTGGGCGAGTGCTTGGCCGGCCAGGAGGGCCATGGCGACGACCTGGCCCGCGGTGGTGGCCAACACCAGTCGGCGACGGTCGACGATGTCGGCCAGCGATCCGCCGATCACGCTGAGCACCACCGTCGGTAGGCCGCGCACCAGCCCGATCGCCCCGACCCAGATCGGGTCGTGCGTCAGCTCCCAGACCTGGTAGAGCACGGCGACGATGGCCAGTTGCCGGCCCAGGCCGGACAGGCTGCGCCCCACCCAGAGGCGCCGGAAGGCCGGGCTGAGACGCAGTGGGCTGAGGTCGATGAGTCCTTGAGCGAGCGTCATGCGGCCGGATCCGGGGCATCGCCGAGTTGGTCGATGATCCGGTCGTGGAAGGAGCGCCGCGCCAACGCTGCTTCGAGGTCGCGGACCACCTGACTCAGCGGGTAGGGGATCTCGGCTTCGAGCTCGATCACCGCCTGCTCCGTAGCCCGCCACTCGGCTTCGAGGAACGGCACCACGGCGCGGGCCCGCTCAGTCAACTCGACCACGCGGGTCCGTCCGTCGGCTTCCCCGGCAACGGCGCGCACGAGGCCTTCGCGATGCATGGCTTTCACCGTCTGGCTCATCGCCGAATGCGTCAGCTCGAACGAATCGGCGAGTTGGCGGATCGTCATGGGCCCGCGCCGCGCCAAGCGGATGAGCGGCATGGCGAACCTGGGCCGTACGCCCGGGAGGCCGCGTTCGTCGTACAGCCGGGAGATCTCGTCATCCAAGGCGGCCATCAGGACACGCAACGGCCGCCAGCGGCTCTGCTCGGTGGGGTCAGACACGGCGGGCAAGTGTAACAGCACTTATATAAGTGCTGTCAGTATCTGCGCCTCTACACTGGCTGCTGTGGTGACGACCCTGCTCAGCGCGATTGGATCGCTGGTGACCAACGATCCGGCGCATGGTGACGGCAGTCGGCTCGGCGAGATCAAGAACGCTGCGATGGTGATCGACTCTGGCGGGCGGGTCGTCTGGGTGGGCGAGGCAACCAGGGCACCTGCCGCGGACATGTTCGTCGACGTCGGCGGGCGCTGCGTGGTCCCGGGGTTCGTCGACAGCCATGCGCACCTGGTCTTCGCCGGCGAGCGCTCGGCGGAGTTCGCCGCCCGGATGAGCGGTGAGCCGTACCGCGCC
>NZ_DAHVSH010000165.1:0-26550 GCF_027324685.1 Haloactinopolyspora sp. | reverse complement strand
GGCGGCAACCGCTCCACGCTCACCGGGGGCGACGATTCCACCCTCACCGGCGGCGACTGGTCCACGCTCACGATCGCATGGTGGGACGGTAGCCGCCGTCGCCTCGCCGTCGCCTACGTGGGCGAGGACGGCATCGAACCCAACGTCCCCTACCGCCTGGACAGCCTCGGCAAGTTCGTGAGGGCGTCGTGACGCCGCTCCCTCAGCTCGCCACCGTCGACGAGATCGCACCGCTCCTGCGCCTGGAGCCGGACACGGTCATGCGCATGTGCCGGGCCGGCCGGCTGCCGGCTGTGAAGGTCGGGCACCGCTGGCTCATCCATCTCGGTCGGCTGGCTGAGCAGCTCGACCCCGAGTCCGCCCCTGCCCCGTCGAGCGCCGGTTCCGCCGCTGGCGCTCCGGGGCGGGGCGTCTCCGAGGTGAACCGGTGAGCGCCGTCGTCGGGCCTGAGCCGGTCGACGTCGAGAAGCCCGAGGCGCTCGACGTTCGCCACTACTCGGTCACCACCATTATCGGAGCGCTCGACAAGCCGGCCCTGCAGTACTGGGCGGCCGAGCAGGCAGCCCTCGCCGCCGTCCAGGTGGCCGGATCACTCCAGGCGCGCATCGAGGAGGAGGGCGAGGAGGCGGTCGTGAAGTGGCTGCGGGACGCCCGCTTCCGGCGGCCGAAGGGTGTGCGCTCGTCCGCCGAGCTGGGCACCGAGGTGCACGCGGCCTGCGAGGAGTACGCCCTCACCGGCCAGCGGCCCGAGGTGGACGACGAGGTGCGCCCGTTCCTCGATCGGTTCGACGAGTGGCTGCAGCAGGCGCAGCCGGTCTACGAGGCGGTCGAGACGACCGTCTACAACGAGACGTTCGGCTACGCCGGCACGCTCGACGCCATCGCCTCGGTCGGCGGCCAGCGGGTGATCGTCGACTACAAGACGAGCCGCAAGAGCGTCGACGGCCGTGGCAAGCCGTCTGGCCCCTATCCCGAAGTGGCGCTGCAGCTCGCCGCCTACCGGCACGCCGAGCTGGCTGCCGTCTGGCGCCCGCGGCGCTACGAGCAGTTCCGGCGTCGCTACTACCTGCTCGGCGACGACGAGCGGTCGATGGCCGTCCCGGTGCCCGAGGTCGATGGCGGCATCGCCATCCACATCACGCCCGAGCACTGCACCGCCTACCCGGTGCGCTGCGACGGGCAGGTCTTCGACGCTTTCCTGTTCGCGCTCGAGGCGTTCCGGTGGCAGTCGGGCCTGAGCAAGAAGGTCATCGGCGAACCGCTCGTGTTCGCCGAAGAGGGGGAGTGATGGCGATCATCGGGTTGCAGCGGCGCTTGCACGAGGCCGGCCGGATCCGCATCGGTGCGGCCGAGCCGACGCCGAACGGCAAGAAGCGGCCGCTGAAGCTGGCGCAGTTCCGCTTCACCAGCCGCAACCGGCGGGCGATCGAGGCGGTCGCCGTCACCTACGGCGGCGAGGCGCGCCCGTGGGCCGATGCTCCCGGCGGCGAGCAGTGGGAGGTGTTCACCACCGCGGCCGAGATTCCGGTCACCGTGCCGCCCGAGCAGATGTCGTTCAGCCAGCACTACGAGACGTGGTCCGGCGGCGGCTGCCAACGGCGGTGCGACGGCGAGCACGACTCGATCAGCGACGGGCCGTGCTTGTGCGATCCCGACGCCCGGGAGTGCAAGCCGCACACCCGCCTGTCCCTCATGCTCGCCGCCTATCCCGGCACCGGCCTGTGGCGGCTGGACACCAGCGGCTACTACGCCGCCACCGAGCTCGGCGGTGCGATGGAGGTGGCCGCCATGCTCACGGCCACCGTCGGCCGATCCGTGCTGCCGGGGACGCTCCGCATCGAGCACCGGACGGTGAAGCGGCCCAACAAGCCGCCGAACAACTTCGCCGTTCCCGTCCTCGACTTCCTCGTGGACATGGGCGCGCTGGCCGCCGGGACGGCCGCTGCCATCGCCGGCGTTCCCGCGCCGGTCGCTGCGACCGTCGCCGCAGCGCTGCCGACCGCATCGCTCACGCCCGTGCCGAGGGACGACTCGCCCGTGCCATCGCTGCCCGAGCAGATCGCGGCCGTCGAAGCCGATCCCGCGCCCGCCCGACGCCGGGCCAACGCAGCGCCGCCGGTGGCGTCCAGCGGGCGACGCCCGCGCCCGGCGGCCGAAGTCGACGACGAGGGGCCGGGAGGCGCCACGACGGTGGCCACTCCCCCGGCCGCCAGCGCACAGGACACGCCGATCGCTCCGGCGGCGTCCAGCCCGGCCCCTCGTTCGTCATCCCGCCGCGGCACCAGGTCCACGCAGACGGACGAGGCGAGGGCACAGGCGCCGTCGTCCGCACCGGCCTGGTGTCGTGATCTCCACACCCGTGCCACGGCCGTCGGCCTCGACGAGGCGCAGTTCCGCGCCGTCGTCGGATTCGCCACGAATGGCCGCACCACCTCGACGGCCGAGATGAAGCCGGCCGAAGCCGCGTACTGCAACGCCACGCTCAGCGACATCGAGGCGAGCGAGCTCGTCCTCACCCCGCAGCCCGACGGCAGCTACGTCGTCGACCCGAAGTTCTGAGGAGGTCGTCATGGAATGGTTCGCCGGCGCCGCGCTCGGCGTCATCTTCGGCCTGATGTCACCCGCCACGCCGTGGTGGCTGACGGTCATCTCGTTCGCCGTGCTCGTGGGGCTGATGCTCGTGAGCATCGTCCTCGACGCGGCCGAGCGCCGGCGGCGGCGGACGGCCTGCAACCGGCGCCCGCCGCAGCACCACCACGTCCTCGTCCTGCACAGCGACGCGCCCTACGACTGGGCCGCCGACGACACACCAGCCAAGGAGGCCTGACCACCATGACCCTGGACGCGCGCACCGTCCCCATCGAGTCGCTCGTCCCGAGCGACGACAACCCCCGATCCGACCTCGGCGACCTCGGCGGCCTGGCCGACTCGATCGCCACCATCGGCATCACGTCCCCGCTGCTCGTCCGGGAGCTGCCCGACGGCAAGCTCGGCCTGATCGCCGGCCATCGTCGGCTGGCAGCGGCTGCCCGGGCGGACCTGCCCATGGTGCCGGTCATCGTCGAGAGCAACCTCGACGAGACCGAGCGGCTGACCATGCAGCTCGTCGACAACCTGCACCGTGAGGACCTGGCGCCGCTCGATCGAGCCGCCGCCTTCCAGCAGCTCATCGACCTCGGCAAGACACAGGCCGAGGTGGCGAAGCTGACCGGCGTCAGCCAGCCGACCGTCTCCAAGGCGCTGGCGCTGCTCGACCTGCCCGAGAAGGCGAAGACCTTCGTCGACCGTGGCCTCATCACGCAGACCGACGCCCTCGCCCTGGCCTCGCTGCCCGAGGAGCAGCGGGACGACGTGGTGGCCGAGCTGCCCGACATCGAGGACGAGGACGGCGAGCCGGTGCCGGACGAGGAGATCGAGGACTTCGACCTCTCGTGGAAGATCCGCCGGGAGCAGGCGAAGGCGCTCGACCGGGAGCGCACGGCACAGGCGATCGAGGAGGCGAAGGCGGCCGGCGTCGCGGTGCTCACCTTCGACGAGTACACGGCACTCGGCACTGCCGTGCGACTCTCCGCGCTCCCCTGGCTGACCCCGAAGGAGCGCAAGGCGCACGCTGACGCCACCTGCCGGGCGCTCGGTGTGCAGGGCGACGGTCGCGGCACGTTCGAGATCTGCCTGGCGCCGGCCACGCACGAGCGGCCGGAGCCGAAGGGCGCCAAGGAGCAGGGCGCGCCGAAGGTGACGGCCGAGGAGGAGCGCGAGCGCCAGCTCCGCTTCCGCCACTGGGACGAGCTGGACCTCGCCACCGAGCGTCGGCGGACGTGGCTGGCCGACCTCAAGGCGAAGCCGGGCGAGCTCGCGCTGGCGACCGCGGCACTGCAGACGGTCATCGGCGAGATCGGCACGGACGAGGACATCCAGCTGGTCTGCACGCTCCTCGGCATCGACCCCGCCGGGATGGACCACGCCGCAGCGGCCGACGCCATCGTGGCCCGGGCCACGGCCAAGGAGATCGACGCCCACCGGGCCGCGTTCTTCCTGGCGCTCGCCCGGTTCGAGGCGATCTTCACCATGTCCCGCTACGACCTCGATGACGCCATCGTGGCCGAGTACTACCGCCTCGAGGTCGACCTGTACCTCACCCGCCTGCAGGCGCTCGGCTACGAGCCGACCACGGCCGAGCGCCGGTACGTCGGCTGGCCGTTCGAGGAGGACGAGGACGCCAACGCCGACCTCGACGACCCGGTCGACGAGATCGGGCCCGAGCCGGTCATCCACCTGCGCCAGCAGGGCAAGCGGTGGCTGCGGATGTGCTCGGTCTGCGGCAAGCTCGACGGATTCAACACCAACGAGAGCGACGCCCGCGAGCGCGGCGACGTCCACCTGGCCGAGGAGCACGGCATCGACGTCAGGGCCTCGGCATGAGCGCCCTCACCATCGACAAGCTGCGGGAGCAGCTGACCGCCGAGCGGGACGCACTGCAGCGCCAGCTCCGGTGGATCGAGGACTCGCTCATCGCCCTCGACGACATCGTGAAGGGCGTGCTCGACGGCGCGCCGGTCATCAAGGTCGAGCGCGGCCCGGCAGCCGACACCGTCATCGTCGACGACCCGCCGCCCGCCACCACGGCCGAGGCGAAGCGGACTGGCAACCGCCGCCGCTTCACCGACGAGGAGAAGCACCTGGCCGTCCGTGAGGCCGAGAGCGGTGTCAGCGATGCCTCGGTGGAGCGACGCCTCGAACTGGCCGCCGGGTCGATCAACCGGTGGCGCAAGGCCGGGTACGGCAAGAAGCCGGTCGCCATGGGCGGCTCGATCACCGGGACGAATCCCGGCCAGCCCACCAAGGCCAAGACCGCCGGCGGTCCGTCGGCACGCTGCCCGGTCTGCAAGGCGCTCGTGCCGATCGAGGACCCGACACAGCTCAACGCCCGGGACAACGCGCTCCTGCACCACCTCGACGAGAACCCGTCGTGCATGACGGCCGTGCGGAAGGCGGGTGCCAAGTGAAGGTACCCGGCCAGCTCAACCCCGACGACTACCGGCACGAGATCGCGCTGTCGCGGAAGATCGTCGCCGAGCTGGAACACGGCGGAGACTGGATCGAGATCGAAACCTTCGCCGGAGCGCTCGACATGGCCGACGAGCTGCTGGCCGAAGTCGAGCGCCTGCGAGGCGAGTCATGAGCCGCAACCCCGAGGGCGCGATGCTCACGCTCCCGCGTCCCGAGCAGATGCCCGTCGACGTGACCGGCCTGATCGAACGCCAGATGCCGTGGCGGGCACGAGCGGCCTGCATCGGCATGGACGGGCGGCTGTTCTTCGTCGGACGGGGCGAGGAGCTGGATCCCGCGGTGGTGGCCGCGTGCGAACGCTGCACGGTGCGTGACGAGTGCCTCGACTGGGCGCTCCGTCACGAGCACCTCGGCTACTGGGGCGGCATGGGCGAACGACCGCGGCGGACGCTGCGTCGGCGGCTCGGGATTCGGGTTGGTGAGTCGTGAGCCTCAGCCGCGCAGGATGCTGCGAGACCTGGCCGAAGCCGTGCCCTTACCACGAGGGCGTGGCGGACACGCTGGCGCAGGTCGATCCCGAAGGTCGAACGTGTGAGTCGTGCGGCGATGAAGCCGCCCTCGTGCTGCCGTCCGATGGTTCGGCGTGGTGCGCTGCGTGCCACGGGAGCGCCATCAGGCTTGGGTACGACTCGGTGGACGAGGACCTGTCGTGACCGCCCGGTTCATCCAAGGGCTGTGGGAGTGGGAGCCGTGAGCGCGTCCACGACCGTCACGATCACCTGCGACGGATGCGGGGCGACCTCGACCCCGATGGCGATCAGCGCCGCCGGAGTCCGCTGGCTTCTCACGCGACGCAATGGCTGGCACCACGCTCGCGGCAGCCATCGCGACTACTGCGACCTGTGCACAGACGAAGGCCGCCACGAAGGGGAGGGCTCGTGACCACCGCGCTCCTCCACGTTCATCGCAACGTCGACGGCATCCACGTCCTGTACGAGCGCGAGGTCCCGGCCGACGACCTCGACACCGAGCTGACGATCGAGAACTGGTTGCCGGGCCGCATCGTGACGCTGACGATCGAGGAGGCCGACTGATGGCGTGGGTGTACCTCGATGACCACTTCGACGAACACCCGAAGGTGCTGCTGGCTCGTGAGGCGCACCGTGACGCGCCGTGGCTGTTCGTGGCCGGCCTGTGCTACTGCCGTCGTGGCGACACCGACGGCCTGATCATCGCTCCGCAGATCCCGCGCCTCATCACCAGCTACACGGCGGCGGTGAAGCGAGCACTACTCGCGGCCGGCCTGTGGGACGACGCCGGAGACGGCTCCGTGCGTGTCCACGACTGGAGCGAGTGGAACCGAACGAAGGACGAGCGGTCGGCGTCGGCTCGCAACGCGGCCCGGGCTAAGTGGGGCAACCAGCGCGCTGGAACGAGCGCCGCCGAAACGAGATCGAAGAGGCTCGCCGAAGCTCGGCAGCTCGGAACACATACGGCAGCCGAGTGGGAAGAACTCGTCGTTGCGTGTGGGTCGAACTGTCTTCGTTGCGGCGAGCCTTTCGGACCCGACCGGAAGAGAGTCAAGGACCACATCGTTCCGATTTACCAAGGCGGCAGCGACGCTATTGGGAATATCCAGCCCCTCTGTTCTCGCTGCAATTCCAGCAAAGGGTCCGAACGCATGGACTACCGGCCTGAAGGGACGTGGAAGGCGTGAAACGCCTACTCGAACGCCTCCGGCGTGCAGGCATTTCCGCAGACGTTCCGCAGGCGTCGGGTTGCGCAAAACGCCTGCCCAATACCCCTTCCCCTACCCAATTGACTTACATGATGATGACTACGCGAGTCTGTTGGGGCTCGACCGTCGTCATCATCGAGGAAGGATCACGATGACCGACGACCGGCTCAGCGAGGATCAGCTCAAGGCGGCGATGGCTTCGCTCGCCAACTGGTCGGGCCAGCCGTTCCCGGACGAGGAGCGAGCGATCTGGCGAGCTGCGCTGCGCGGCTACCGGCACGGCGAGCTGTCGAAGGCACTCGACGCCTGGCAGCGCACCGAGAGCGGCAGGTTCCGTCCGAAGCCGGGCGATCTGGCGCAGTTCCTCGATCGGCCACACCGGCCGCAGCCGTTGCCGTTCCGAGCCGCCGACGCACCCGAGCCGCTGAGCGAGGACGAGCGTCTGGCGGGTATCGAGGCGATCCGGCGGATCCGCGACGAGGCCGGCCTGAAGTCGCATCTCGACCGTCGATCGGCGGCGTCGTGAGCGACGGCCAGGAGCGCGATCACACCGGCTCGATCGCCGTCGCCGTCGTGACGAAGCCGGTCGCTGTGGCGCTCGTCGAGGCGCTCACGATCGCGCGGGATTTGCGCTCGCCGGCAGACTTCGATCCGATCATCGCGGCGATCCAATCGCTCGACAACATGCAGCGGATCGACTTCACGATGGCGTTGCTGATCGTCGCTGCCCGGCGTATCTGCGATCACGAGCTCCAGCAGCTCGGCGCGCGGCTCACGACGCCGCCGATCGGCGATCGGATCGGGCTGTGACCGCCGAACCGACGCCGGGCTACGTCGCGCTGATGTCGGCGGTCTCGGAGGAGGAATTCATGCGCTCGGTCATCGGCATCGCCGAGGCGCGCGGTTGGCTGGCGTACCACACGCACGACAGTCGCCGAAGCCAGCGCGGCTTTCCGGATCTGACGCTCGTGCGCGGATCGCGGCTCGTCTTCGCCGAGCTGAAGACCGTCACGGGCAAGCTCTCGACGGCGCAACGGCACTGGCTGGCCGCGCTGCGCGACACCGCCGCCGAGGTCTACGTCTGGCGGCCGCTCGACATGCGCATCGTCGAGGAGACGCTCTCGTGAGCGTCCTGCATCGCGGCCGGCCGGTCGAGGTCGAGTTCTTCGGCGGTCCGAGCGACGGCTCGATCGAGACCGTGACGGATCCGATGTACCGCGTCGAACGGCGCATCGGCGGAACGCACACGATCGCCGTCTACGAGCTGCGCCAGATGACCGATGGGCGGATCCGCTACGTCTTTCGCCGCTGGACCACCGAATCGAGGAGGGGTTGATGGATACACCCGCAATGCCCGACGAATCGCCGCAGGTCGTGCCACCGATGCCCGTGCCGGTCACGGTCATGGTCGGCGGCGCGCAGACGCCGGTCGGCATGATGACCGTGCTGCGGATCGACTCGCCGACCGGCATGCATGTGTCGTTCCTTGGGCGCGACCAGGCGCTCGAGCTGGCGTCGATGCTCAGGCACCAGGCACAGACCGGAAGTCGGCTCGTCGTGCCGACCGGCGACCTGTCGGTGCCGAAGTGAGCGCGCCGGATCCGGCCGTCATCGAGCGCCTGGCCGACGCGCTGCGCGCCGAGATCCTGAAGGTGAACTTCGACTACGGCGGTCTGTACTCGGTCGCCTATGCGCGGCCGCGAGTCGCCGATGAGGTGAAGACCGCGCACCAGGTCGGCGGCGATCTGTCGTCCGAAGTGGTCGGTGATTCGGCAGCGTTGCGACGGTGCATGCACGACGCTGCCGAATCGATGTTCCGAGCGTTCCGCGAGATCCAGCACGCACAGGCGCGGCTGAACGACCTCATGGCGCGCATCGACAAGCGCCGGCCAGTCGAGCCCGAGCAGCACGAACGTGCGATCGCACACCCTGCCGATCGTGGCGACGTGCGGCGCGCCGAAGCGGCGCAGCAGCGACGCGCACAGCGACTGGCCGATCGGCAGCCACCGTGGGCGCGTGACGAGGTGGCCGGCTAATGCTTGACATCCTGACCTGGGAAATGTAATCCTGTCGGAAGCTAGCCATCGTGCGCCCCGTACCACATGAGGTGTTGATGGATCCGATGCCGGTGTGTTCGGTCTGCGCTCAGCGACCGGCCCGTTCCAGGAAGCTGCGGTCGACGACCGATATCCATCGCTGCGTCACCTGCTATCACTTCCACCGGCGGCACGGCCACGACCGTTCGGTCGAGATGACCGAACGCCAGCGCCAGCGTGACGAGGAGCGACGATGCAGCGATCGTGCCTCGGCTGTGGTCGGCTCATCCAGTCGGGCAGTCGCTGTGGATCGTGCCGCCGTCAGCGACACACTGCCGCGTACGGCGGCGACTGGCGACGAGCACGAGCTGCACTCGCTGGCATCGACCGGTGTGCCAGGTGCGGTGAGCGAGGATCACCAGCGAACCCGCTGACCGCTGATCATGTTGTTCCCGTCGCTCGCGGCGGCACGGACGACGCGTCCAACCTGCAGGTGTTGTGTCGGCGGTGCAACTCGTCCAAGGCTGATCGGTGAGGCGACGTCGGCGGCCGAGCAGGCATCGGCCCGGGCGGCATCGGCATCCGTCTCGGCATCGGCCTCGTCGGCATCACCACCGGGCCCGGCATCGGCCTCGCCGGCATCGGTCCTCGCACCATCGGCGGCACCTGCACCACCGGCGGGCGAGGCATCGTCAGCATCACCGCCGACGTCGGCACGCCCTGCATCGTCGTCGTCGGCAGTTGCACCGGGGGCGGCACACTCGTCGCAAGCGTTCGCACGTCCGGCATCGTCGGCACACACACCACGTGCGGCATCGTCGACATGTGCAACATCGGCGGCATGCACATCATGTGCGCCACCGCCGGGCGGTGCGTCATCATCGGCGCCACCCATAGGTTGAGTGCAAAAACTTGCCGTGACCAGGGCATACGCCGTGACCCGGCCGTCAATTTTTTTCGTGTACGGGTTCCGATGGATGGTGCCCGTCAGCCGATTTCCGCCGACCGGGAGGGCCGTCGCCATGCCGGGACCCCCGCCCAAGCCGGCCGAACGGCGCCAGCGCCGCAACAAGCGTGACGTCGGCACCGTGCGTTCGCTCGCGACTCGGTCGGAGGGTGGCCATCCGGACCATCCGGCACCGGGGAAGGGCTGGCTCGTCGCCACCACCGAGTCCTGGCACGGCTACTGGGAGTCCGACGTCAGCCAGCTCGCCACCAAGGCCGACCACCCGGCCCTGCGCCGGCTCTGGGGCTACTACGACGAGCAGCGACGGCTCCTGAGCAACGCCGCGAAGAAGCGCCTGGTCGAAGGCTCGACCGGCCAGCCCGTCCTGAACCCGCTCTTCAAGGCTGCGCTCGACATCGAGAAGGTCATCTCGCCGCTCGAGGACCGGTTCGGCCTCACGCCGCTCAGCCGCCTGCGCCTGGGCGTGACCTTCGGGGATGCCCACCGGTCGCTGGCCGACCTCAACGCCGAGCTGGAGGCAGACGACGACGATGCCGGCAGCGACGACGACCCGAGGTTCACGGTCGTCGACGTCGAGGCGATCGACGCCACCGCCAGCGACGCCACATAGCTGCACGCCGAGGAGCTCGCCGCCGCCGACGACGGCCCCGACCGAGGGCCCGAAGGTCGTCCGGTGGATCGAGCGCAACTGCGTCTACGGCGAGGGCGACAAGTTCGGCCGGCCCGTCAGGCTCGACCCGTTCCAGAAGCACTTCCTCTACCACCTTTACGAGTTGCGGCCCGACGGCAAGACCCGGCGCTACCGGCGGGCGCTCTTCGAGGTCCCGAAGGGCAACGGCAAGACGCCGCTGTCTGGCTGGGTTGGGCTCTACGAGCTGTGCGGGCCCGGGCGGTCGTCGCCGCTCATCCCGGTCGCCGCCGCTAGCTACGCGCAAGCAGACCTGCTCTTCGGGGACATGCGGGCGGCGGCCACCGAGTCGCCGACGCTCAGCCAGGTCCTCGAGCCGTTCGAGGGCGAGATCCAGATCGCCGGCGGTGCGCCTGGCCGGGCCTACAAGGTCGCCGCCGTCGCCGGCACCAACGACGGCCAACGTCCCAGCGCATTCTTGGCCGACGAGATCCACGAGTGGACCGGCAACAAGGCCCGGGTCCACCTGGTCATCTCGAACGGGACGGCGAAGCGCCGCAACAGCCTGGTCCTGAACACCACCACGCCGGGCAGCGACCTCGAGTCGATGGCGGGCAAGCTCCACACCTACGGCCTGGCCGTGAACGCCGGCGAGATCGACGACGACGAGTTCCTGTTCGTGTGGTACTCGGCCGACGACATCTACGACCTCGACGACCCCGCGGAGCTCGAGGCGGCCGTGCGAACGGCCAACCCGGCCGCCGACACGTTCCTGCGGGTGCCGGACGTCATGAGCCGCTTCCACCAGATGCCCCGGTTCGAGTTCGAGCGCTACCACCTGGCCCGCTGGACGACCGTCGGGGAGTCCTGGCTGCCGCCGGGCGCCTGGGACGCCTGCGCCGACACGGCCCGGGCGGTGCCGGACGGCACCGAGATCGTCCTCGGCTTCGACGGGTCGGTGAACAACGACTCGACGGCCCTGGTCGCCTGCACGGTCGAGCCGACGCCGCACCTGTTCGTGGTGGACGCCTGGGAACGGCCGGCCGAGGCCAACGCCCACTGGGCCGTGCCGATCATCGACGTCGAGGAGCGCATTCGCCAGGCATGCCGGCGCTGGTCGGTGCGCAGTGTCATGTGCGACCCGTTCCGGTGGAGTCGGTCGCTGCAGATCCTCGAGGCCGAGGGCCTGCCCATGGTCGAGTTCCCACAGACCATGGTCCGCATGACGCCGGCGACGAGCCGGTTCTACGAGGCGGCCGTCAACCGGCAACTGACGCACTCGGGCGACCCGCGCCTCGCTCGCCACATCGCCAACGCCACGCTCCGCACCGACGCACGCGGCAGCCGGCTGTCCAAAGAACATCGGGAGTCCTCACGCAAGATCGACCTCGCCGTCGCCGCCGTCATGGCGCACGACGGGGCCTGGTCGGTCGAGGACCAGGACGACGGGGAGCTGCACATATGGTGACCGCCCTCGTCCGGATCGTCCGCGGCTGCGTGGCATGGCTGCGTGAGGCTTCATCGCTCGTCATCGAGCTGCTCGCGCTCGCCCTCGTCGGTGTCGGTGTCGGCATGGTCTCCGTCCCGGCAGCGCTGATCGTGATGGGCGTGGCCGTGATCCTCGCCATCGAGACCTCCGCATGAGGACGCTGTTCGGCGGCGAGCGCCGAGGGAACCCGTTCGAGAACCCGGCGACGCCGCTCACCGACGCCGGCCTGCTCGACTTCTTCGGCGGGACGCCGACTGCAGCCAACGTTCCGGTGAGCGAGGAGTCGTCGCTCCAGTTCGCCGCCGTCTATCGCTGCGTCCAGTTCCTCTCGGCGCTCGTGGCCGGCCTGCCGCTGAAGTGCTACCGGTACCGCGACAAGTCCGAGGTCACCGTCCCCGCCCTCCAGGCTGCGTGGCTCGGCACCACGCCGTTCGAGATGTGGGAGACGGTGATGACCCACCTGCTCCTGTGGGGCAACGCCTACGTCCACAAGGTGCGCAACGGTGCCGGCACCATCATCGAGCTGCGCCCGATCCACCCGTCCCGCGTGTTCCCGAAGATCGTCGGGCCCGACGCCGACAGCCCGAACGTCAACAAGGTCTTCGAGGTGATGGACAAGAACGGCCGGGCGGTGCCGTACACCACCAGGGACATCATGCACATCCCGGGCCTCTCCTACGACGGGATCCGCGGCCTGTCGCCGGTCGGCCTCATGCGCCAGACCATCGCCATCGGCCAGGCGGCCGACAAGCTCGCCGCCCGCCTGTTCGGCAACGGCGCCCTGATGTCCGGCGTGCTGGAGACCGACCGCATCCTGTCCCAGGAACAGGCGGACATGGTGAAGGCCCGGTGGCGCGAGAAGATGTCGGGCCTCAGCCACGCCCACGACATCGCCGTCCTCGACGCCGGCACGAAGTTCACGCCCATCGCACTGCCGCCCGAGGACGCCCAATTCCTCCAGACGCGGCGGTGGCAGACGGTCGAAGTGGCGCGGTGGTTCGGCATCCCGCCCCACCTGGTGGGCGACGTCGAGAAGTCGACCTCGTGGGGCACGGGGATCGAGCAGCAGAACATCGCGTTCGTCTCCTACACCGTGCGCGCCTGGCTCACCCGCATCGAGCAGCGGGTCACGCGGGAGATCGTCGAGCCGACGACCCAGTACGCGGAGTTCCTCGTCGACGGGCTGCTGCGTGGCGACACCGCCGCTCGCTACGCCGCCTACGCCGTCGGCATCCAGTGGGGCTGGATGACCCGCAACGAAGCGCGGGTGAAGGAGAACCTCGAGCCGATCGACGGCCTCGACGAGCCGCTCACCCCGGCCGAGGCGAAGGTCGGCGTGAGCAAGGAGATGCCCATTCCCGGCGCCGGCGCATCGGACCCCGGAGCGGACGACCCCGACAACGACCTGTCGGACGACCCGTCCTCGACCTGAGGAGCTGCCATGCCCGTGCCCGTCATCGAGCGCCGCTACCTGTCGCAGCCGGAGGCCCGGGCCGCCGCCGGCGGCAAGGGACTCACCGGCTACGCCGCCGTCTTCAACCAGGAGGCGCAGATCGGTGATCCCGAGTGGGGCTTCCGGGAGATCATCGCACCGGGGGCGTTCACGAAGACGCTCCTGGAGCAGGACGTCGTCACCCTGGCCGACCACGACATGGCGAAGCCGCTGTCGCGCATGTCGGCCGGGACCTGCACGCTCACCCAGGACGGCCACGGTCTCCACGTCGACTCGGACATCCCGCCCACCAGCTACGGCAACGACCTCCGGGTCAACCTCGACGTGGGGAACGTCAAGGGAATGAGCTTCGGCTTCCGGGTGACGAAGGACGAGTGGCAGACGCTCGCCGATGGCAGCGACCTGCGCACCATCCGGGAGGTCCAGCTCTTCGAGGTCTCGACCACCGCGTTCCCGGCCTACGAAGGAACCGAGGCCGCGCTGCGCTCGTCCGAGCTCCGCAGCGTGGCCCTCGCCCGCCGGGCGCAGCGAGCTCGCCGGGATGCGGACACGACCGACGACGACGACCCCGGCGCGCTGGCCTCCGGTGTGGATGCCGCCATCGACGAGGCCGTCGACCTGTTCGCCTCCGTCGACACCACCGAGCTGCCCGAGGCCGTCGCCCAGGGCATCGCCCTGATCCAGGCGGCGGACTCCACCGTCGACCACCTCCTCGCCGTCCTCGGCGTCCCCGATCCCGACCAGGACGGCGACGACACCGACGACGACGACGACCGATCTCGCCACGAGCCGGGCCGCACCACTCGTGACGCCACCGATGCAACCGAGCCGGCCGACGCCACTCGGGTCGACATCGACGCCCGCCGCCGGCGCCTCCGTGCGCTGTCGGCAGTCCACCGCCTGCCGCTCGACGCGGCGGGCACCGACCCGAAGGAGTGAACATGACGACCAGGGAGCGCATCCAGCACCTGCTGGACCAGCGGGCCACCGCCTGGGCCGAGATGCAGGCCATCGACGCCGCTGCCGGCGCCGGCGAGGGCCGTGCCCTCACCGCCGAGGAGCGGGAGAAGTGGGACCGGATCGAGACCGACATCTCGACCTGGTCCGAGGAGATCGACCGCCTGCAGCGCATGGCCAACCTCGACGCCACGCTCAGCGCGCCGGTCGAGGACCGGCACCTGAACGGCGCCTACGGCACGACCGGCGAGGACAACGCCGCGCAGGCAGCGCAGCTCGAGCGGGCCTTCGGCCAGTTCCTGCGCTACGGCATCGAGGACCTCGCCCCGGAGGACCGGAAGCTCGTTAAGAGCCAGTTCCGGGCCGGCCGAGAGAACCGAGCACAGTCCGAGGGCACGACCACCGCTGGTGGGTACTTGGTGCCGCAGGGCTACTGGGAGCGCATCTCGGAAGTCCTGAAGGCGTACGGCGGCCTGCTCGGGATCAGCAACGTGATCCGGACCGAGACGGGCCAGCCGCTGCCGTGGCCGAACAACGACGACACGGCCAACGTGGGTTCCATCCTGGGTGAGAACACCCAGGTGACCGAGGTCGACCTGACCGTCGGGCAGCGCGTCCTCAACGCGTGGACCTACACCAGCAACCTGGTGCTCGTCTCGCTCGAGCTGCTGCAGGACTCGGCCTTCGACCTGGACGTGTGGATCCCGAAGAAGCTGGGGCAGCGCCTCGGCCGCGCCATCGCCGCGAACTTCGCCACCGGCACCGGCACCGGCCAGCCGCTGGGCATCGCCACGAGCCCGACCGTCGGTGTGACCGGCGCCACCGGCCAGACGCTGACGATCACCTACGACAACATCGTCGACCTGGTGCACAGCGTGGACCCGGCCTACCGCTCCGGCGGCAACGCCCGGTTCGTCATGGCCGACTCGTCGCTGGCCGTCATCCGGAAGATCACCGACTCCTACGGGCACCCGTTGTGGCAGCCGTCGGTGTCGGCGTCCGACCCCGACTTCCTGCTCGGCTACCCGCTGACCATCGACCAGGGCATCCCGGTCATGGCGGCGAACGCCTACAGCGTGTTCTTCGGCGACTTCGAGGCCGGCTACGTGGTCCGGCAGTGCCTCGACGTCCAGATGATGCGCCTGACCGAGCGCTACGCCGACTACCTGCAGGTCGGGTTCTTCGGCTTCCTGCGCCTCGACGCTCGGCCGGATGACGCCCACGCCGTCAAGGCGTACCAGAACAGCGCCACCTGACGCTGAGCAGTCCACGTTCCGGGGAGCGGTCGCCGATGCGCCGGCGGCCGCTCCCCGTCCCTTCGATCCAGGAGGTCCCGATGGCCGAAGCCGTCTCCCCGCAATCCGTCATCGCCTCACCGTCCCGCAGCGCCGACGGCGCCGTGGTCGAGCAGGGCGCGACCCTGGTCGGCGATCGGGACTCGCTCGTCGAGCAGGCCGTGCGCCAGCTCACCACCCAGGCGCCCGGTGGCGACCCGGCGACGATCCGGGCCCAGGCCGAGCGGGAGGTCGACGCGCTCATGGGGAACGCCGCTCCTGCGCCGCCGCCAGCGCCCGCGCCCGTCATCGAGCCCGAACCGGTGCCCGATCTGGCAGCCACCGACCCGGCGGCCGGCGACGACTGATGCCGCGCGTCCGCTTCCTCACCAGCGTGGCCGGCGCCACGTTCTCGGCTCGTCCCGGCGAGGTCCTCGACCTCCCGGCCGACGAGGCGCGGGTGTGGGCGGACGGCCAGCGAGCCGAGCTCGTCCGTGAGGCACCGATGGAGCGCACCACCCGCCGGGCCCGGATGGAGCGCTCGTGACGACCGAGATCGTCGACCTGCAGGCCGACGTGCTGCCCTACCTCGGCCTCAAGTCGATGCCGAGCGACGGCGGCGCCAAGCTGCAGGGGATCATCGACGCCTGCATCTCCTCGATCGAGTTCGAGACCGGCCCGATCTCGGCGACCACGATCACCAACGAGATCCACGACGGCGGCGACACGTCGATCTACCTGCGCACCGTCCCCGTGATCTCGGTCACCACCATGACAGAGATCATCGGGATGATCCCCTACACGCTGACCCTGCAGCCGGTGGGCGCGCCGGTCGACAACTTCGGCTTCTCGATCGACGACTACGCCGCCGGCCGCATCACCCGCCGATCTGCCGGCAGCCAGCCGTTCCCCTTCTACGCCAACACCGGGAACATCTCGGTCACCTACGTCGCCGGCATGAGCGCCACGCCGCCGAACCTGCGCCTCGCCATCCTCGAGTTCGTGAAGCACATCTACCAGTGGGGCCAGCAGGCGAACCGGCCGGCCTTCGGCGCGGCGCCCGATGAGGTGCCGGGCCCTGGCCCGACGGGCTACTTGATGCCCAACCGGGTGCGGGAGCTGCTCGAGCCGAACCTGCGTCCGATTGTGATCGGATGACGACCGCCTTCGCTGCCGTCGACGCCCTCGTGACGCTCATCGAAGGCGCCATGCCCGCCGACGTGACGGTGGTCGACGGCTACCCCGGTCCGAACGTGCCCGACCAGATCGTCGCCGTGGGTGGCACGCCCGGCCCGATCATCACGTGGCACTCGGCGCCGGCCGAGCTCGGCTCCAACCGGCGGGAGGAGAACTACACCATCGCCTGCGTGGCGAGCGTGGCCACCGGTGGCGAAGCCGACCAGGAGCGGGCGGCGAGGGACGCTCTCGCCACGATCGTGGCCGCCATCGAAGCCGCCATCTACGCCAACCCGACGCTGTCGGGGACCGTCCGCTACGCGCAGATCGTCCACGGCCTGTTCACCGGGACCAACGCCACCACGGCGACCCGCGGCCGCATGTGGACGCTCGTGTTCAACGTCGAGTGCACCGCACGCGTCTGAGAGGAGCAACATGCCCGCCTTCCGCAACACGACCTCGGATCGGCTCGAGTTCCCGACCCTCGGCATCACGGTCGACGCCGGCGCCACGGTCGAGCTGACCGATGCACAGGCGGCGGCGCTGAGCCCGTCCCACCCGTTGCTGTCGGCCGTCCCGGCCGCACCCGTCGCGCCGCCGGCGGCAACGCCCACCCCGGTCTCCGTCCCGGAGCCGACGACCCCCGCCGCAGCGCCGGCGGTGAAGGGAGCCTGACATGGCCATCGGCGCAGGCATCGGAGCATCACTCGGCATCGGCGTGGAGACGGCCTACGGCACCTACGCCACCCCGACGCGCTGGACCGAGTTCGACAAGGAGTCGCTGGCGCTCGAGGCGAAGGACGTCGACGGCCAGGGCATCGCCGCCGGTCGCATCGTGGAAGCGGGGAGCCAGCGCGTCCGCACGACCCGCCAGGCGAAGGGCGCCGTCGATACGTCGGTCTTCCAGACCGGCATGGGCATGTGGCTGTCCGCCCTCATGGGCTCGACGGCCGTCCCCGTCCAGCAGGCCACCAGCACGGCCTACCTGCAGACCCACGTGCTCGGCAACCCGAACGGGATCAGCCGCACGATCCAGATGGGCATCCCCGACCTGGAGGGCGTCGTGCACCCGTACACCTTCCTCGGGTGCAAGATCACCGACGGCAAGCTCACCTGTGGCGTCGACGAGCTGGTGAAGGCGTCCTTCACCATCGACGCCATGGACGTCAACGAGACCGAGACGTTCGTCACGCCGGCGTTCGTCACGCCGAACCCCGAGTTCCACTTCGCCGAGGGCGTCGTGCTCATGGGGGCCTACGGGTCGGAGGTGGCCGTCGCCGGCATCCGCAAGGCCGAGATCGACCTGAAGTGGACGCTCGAAGAGCAGCGCTTCTACTTCGGGGGCGCCGGCGTGAAGGAGGAGCCCGTCGTGAACGGGTGGGCGGCCATCTCGGGCACGCTCGACACCGACCTGCTCGACAAGACCAAGACGGTCGACCTCTATGCCGCCAACACCCCCACGTCGCTGCTGCTGACGTTCACCGGCCCCGTCATCTCCGGGTCCTACAACTACGAGATGACGGTCCACATCCCGCAGATCTGGTTCACGGGCAAGCCGCCCGAGGTGGGCGGCCCGGGCGTCGTGCAGCCGGCGATGAGCTTCGTCGGTCGGTCGGACGAGACCAACAACCCGATGACGATCACCTACCAGTCGACCGACACGACCCTCTGAGCCGCCGGCCATGCCTGGCGGCAAGCACAAGGGCAGCCAGGTCGCCGTCGTCGGGATCCTCGCCGACGGGTTCACCGACCTGGCCCGGGCGCTCCGGACGATCGACAAGACCGTCTGGCGGGACCTGCGCCGGGACCTGAAGGCGGCGGCCGAGATGGTGGCCGACGACGCACGGTCCCGCGCCGGTTATTCGTCGCGCATCCCCGGGTCGATCACGACGTCGGTGACGCTGACGGGCGCCACGATCAAGGCTGGCGGCGCTGCCGCTCCGCACGCCGTCGTGCTGGAGGTGGGCAGTTCCGGCTCGGCCCACGGCTGGCTGCGTCACCCCGTGTTCGCTCGATCCGACGAGGACCGCTCGGAATGGACGTGGATCGACCAGCCGACACGGCCGTTCCTGTTCCCCGCCTTCGAGGCGCACCAGGCCGAGGTCCTGGAGCTCGTGGGCGAGGCCATCGACCGAGCCGCACACGCGGCCGGCTTCCACTGACACCGAGAGGGACTCCATGCGCATCGAGTTCGAGGGCACGATCTACGACTACGACCCGGCGGACGTGTCGATCGCCGCCCTCATCGTCATCAAGGACTTCACCGGCCACGGATACGAATCGTGGATCAAGTCCTTCGACGACCTCGATCCCCGGTCGCTGCAGGCGCTGTGGTGGCTGATGCGCCGGCAGAACGGCGTCGTCGAGACGATCGCCGCCGTCCCGGACGTGAACGCCCTGGCGCTCCTCGCAGCCTTCACGAAGGCGGTCGACGACGCGCCCGCGCCCGACGTCGAGGCCGACCCGACGGACCCTACCGCAGCGCCGGTCGCTCCCCCCACCGGCGCTACAACGCCGACGCCCGTCGTCTCCGAGGCGAGTACCTCTTCGCCCTCGCCCACGTCTGCCATCTGACGCCGGCCGACGTCGACGCCCTCCGCTGGGGCGACTTCCTGCTGCTGACCGACGGCATCGACGCCTACATCGAGGCGCGCTCGAAGAGCTGAGGAGCTGCCATGTCCACGCTGACCAAGACGCTGATGGTCAAGCTGGTCGGCAACACGTCGCCCCTCTCCGAGCAGCTCCACAAGGCCGAGGGCACGGCGTCGAAGGTCGGCGGCCGCATGTCGAAGTCGTTCTCCGGACTGTCCGGCGTGCTGTCGAACCTGGGCGTCCCGCTCGGGCCGTTCGGCGCCGGTCTCGACCAGCTCGGGCAGCACCTCGACGGCGTCGACAAGAAGTCCCACGGCTTCGCCTCGGGCATGGCCGAGATGGGCAAGGCGATCACGATCGGCGGTGTCGCCGCCGTCGGCGCTGCGGCCACCGAGTCGATCAAGCTGGCCATGAGCTACGACAAGGCGACGGGGCAGCTCGCATCGAATGCGGGCATCACCGTCGCCGCGGCCAAGCGGATCGGTTCGGCCTTCCTCACGACCGGCGGTCAGACCACGTTCTCGGCCCAGCAGATCATGGGCGCCTACGCCGGCGTCGCCGGTCAGCTCGGCCAGACCGAAGGGCACGCCCTGTCGGCCACGGACGCGCTGACGGTGATGAAGGACGCGACCGACCTCGCCGAGGCGTCGGGCACCGACCTGACGTCGGCCACGTCGGGCCTCTCGCAGGTCATGCAGGCGTACGGCGTGTCCGTGAAGGGCGCCGGGGCTGCCACCGACGTGCTCTTCAACGTCTCCCGCGCCACGCACCAGCCCATCGCCGGCTTGACGACGATCCTCGGTCGGCTGCATGGCCGGCTCGGTGCGCTGGCGCCGAGCCTGGCCGACGTCGGCACGCTGATGATGTTCCCGCAAGTGGCAAGCCAGGGCAGCCGTGGCGCCATGATCGTCAACACCGGCCTGCAGACCCTCATCGGCGGAAGCAAGGCGGTGACGAAGGAGCTGGGCTCCCTCGGCGTCAACATCTTCGACGCCAGCGGGAAGTTCGTCGGCATGCGGTCGGTCATCGCCCAGGTGCAGCCGAAGCTCGCCGGCATGACCGACCAGCAGCGCCTGCTGGCCGAGCAGACGCTCTTCGGCAAGTCGGCCGCGCAGCTGATGGGCTCGACGGTGATGGGTGGCGTCGCCGCCTACGACGCAGCGCACGCTGCCGTCACCCGGCTGGGCTCGGCGCACCGGGGAGCGGAACGCGCCACCGACAACCTGGCGGCGACGACCGAGAAGCTGAAGAGCGCGGCCGAGGATCTCGGGGTGAAGTTCGGCGAGTTCCTGGAGCCGAAGCTCCTGGGCGCCGCCCACGCCGCGCAGAAGGTCGTCAACTTCTTCGAGAAGAACAAGACGGCGGCCATCGCCCTCGGCGTGGTCGTCGGCGGCGTCCTCGCCGCAGCCGTCGGGGCATTCGCGGTGAATACCGGCGTGAAGCTGGTGCGGTCCGTGGCCGACGCCGGCAAGGCCATGGGGAAGCTGGGCAAGAAGGCCGTCGAGATGATCCGCAAGCTGGGCCTGTTCCAGGCGGCCGAGGAGGAGACCGGCGCGGCGTCGGAGGCCATGGGCAAGGAGAGCTCGATGGCCTTCGGCCCGATCGGCATCGCCATCGCCGCCATCGCCATCATCGGCTTCGAGGTCGTCAAGCACTGGAAGACGATCAGCAAGGACCTGGGCAAGGCGTTCCACGCCATCGCCGGGGTGGCGAAGACGGTGTGGCACGGGATCCAGCGGGTGTTCGACGGCTTCATGGACTTCCTGAAGTCCTGGGGCCCGAAGGTCGGCCTGGTGCTCCTCACCGTCCTCACCGGTGGCTTGGGTCTCGCCGTGGTCGCCTTCGTGAAGTGGCACAAGCAGATCATCGGGTTCGTCGAGAAGATCCCCGGCGAGATCGTCCACGGGCTGTCGTCACTCGGCCACCTGCTGGGCCGGTGGGCCACCGACGCCTGGCACCTCGGCTACGAGGCGTTCGTCACCGAGTGGCACATCATCAAGGAGCTGGTCTGGACGATCCCGCAGAAGATCATCGACGGCGTCATCGGCCTCGGCGATCGGCTCTACCAGTGGGCGTCGGAAGCGTGGGGCATGGTCACCTCGGCGCTGGCGTCGGCATGGTCGGCCACCTGGTCGTGGATCACGGGGCTCCCCGGCAAGATCCTCAGCGGGCTCGGGAACCTGGGGACGATGCTGTGGAACGCGGGGACGGGCATCGTGCAGGGACTCGTCAACGGCATCAGCTCGGCGTGGCACCTGGTGTGGGACTTCATCAAGGGCAAGATGACCGGCCTCGTGTCCGGCGTCCTCGGGTTCTTCGGCATCCACTCGCCCTCGACGGTGTTCGCCGGCATCGGCCGCAACCTCATGGAGGGCATGGCGCTCGGCATCACAACGGGGTCGACGTCGACGAGTTCGGCCATGGCTGCGGCCAACGCCCGCCTGTCGGGCCTGTCCGGGAGCCTCACCACCTCGGCGCTGGCCAGTGCCGGGACGGGTGCGTTGGCCGGCGGTGTGAGCCCGGGCGCAGCGCCGTCGGCCGGCGCACCCGAAGTGAACGTCTACGCCCAGACCAACGCTGATCCGCACCAGATCGCCGCCGAAGTCGGCTGGGCGCTCCGGACGATGCTGTGACGCTGCCGGCCACCGCACCACCACCGCTCCTGGTCGGCCAGGGCAGCATCGGCGGCGTCACCTTCGGGCCTGGGACCTCCTGGGGCGTCGTCTCGATCGAGGGCCTGTCGCTCCCGCAGGTTCGCTCGGGCGACACCGACCGTTCGCTCGACACTGGCCAGCTCCAGGGGCTGAACTTCCTCGGCGGCCGGGACGTGACACTCACACTCGATCTGGTCGCCACCGACGCCGACGCGGCGTTGACGGCGCTCACCGAGCTGGCAACGGCGACGGCGGTGTCGAGCACCGAGCAGCCGTTGTGGCTGAACCTGACGGGCACGCCGCTGGCGGTGATGTGCACCGTCAGGAAGCGGGCGTTCCCGATCGACTTCAAGTTCACGGCCGCCCTCGTGCGGGTGACCCTGGCGCTGCACGCCACCGATCCGCGGCTGTACGGCGCGTCGTCGACCGGCTCCGTCGGTCTGCAGCTTCCGTCAGGCGGCCTCATCTTCCCGCTGACGTTCCCGATGGTGTTCGGATCGGCCTCGCCGTCGACGGTGACGGTCGACAACACCGGCAACGTCGAATCTCGGCCTGTGCTCACGATCACCGGGCCGGTCACCAACCCGGTGGTGTCCAACACGTCGGTGGCCGGCGCGCCCGCGCTCACGATCTCGAACCCGCTGCAGACGGGCTACACCGTCCTTGCCGGCGACCAGCTCGTCATCGACATGGACCTGCGGACGGTGTCGTACTACGCCGGCGGCGTCGGTGCCGGGAACCCTGCCGACCGCAGGGGATGGATCGCTCCCGGTTCGAGCTGGTGGACGCTGCAGCCTGGCGTGAACGATGTGGAGTTCTCGTCCGGTGACACCTCCCTCACCTCGGCCACGCTCGCCGTGACCTCGGCGCCGGCAACGATCCTGTGAACGCCCCGAGGATCACCTACAGCGTGCGCGACGTGATGACCGGGACGCTCCTCGGCGAGCTGCCGCTCACCGGCGTGCGGTGGTCGTGGGTCCTGAACGGCGCCGGCAGCTTCAGCGGCAAGCTGAACGTGGCCGACCCGCGGGTGGCTCTGCTCGACTGGAAGGCGCTGACCCAACCGTCCCGAGCGGCGTTGTGGGTGGGCGTCAACGACGCGCTGGTGTGGGGCGGCATGATCACCGCCCGCACCCGGGACCGCTCGACGATGTCGGTGTCGGTCACCGCGGCCGACTGGGCCAGCTACCTCGGGCGCCGTCAGCAGGCGAAGGACTACGCGACCACCTGGGCCACGACAGCAGCGTCACCACTCACCATCGGCGAGACGATGGTGAACGACGCCCTCCAGGCGGTGGGCTCGCTGCCCATCACGGTGGTCACCGACGGGACGGTCCCGAACGCCTACTGGATCCGGGCCAGCTTCCCCGGTAGCCAGCGCCAGACCCTGCAATCCGTGCTGTCGATGCTGGCCGGCATGGGCTACGGTGTCGGGTTCGACTACGCATCGGACGTGACGGGCACGCTCGACGACCCGTTCGGCTCGGTGACACTCAGCTATCCCCGCCGGGGACGGATCGCCGGTGAGACCGGCCTCGTCATCGAGACCACGCCCGACGCACTCGGCGACACATGGACCGAGGACGGCACTCGCCAGGCCACGAGCGTGAGCGAGATGTCGACGGGATCGGGAGGCGTCCAGCAGCAGACGCTGTGGGCGCCGGCCTTCGGCGAAGGGTACCCGCTGCTCGAGCGCCAGCTCTCCCACTCGTCGATGTCCTCGACGCCCGCCGACCAGTCGGTGTTGTCCGCCACGCTCGCCGGCGACATCGGGCGCCTGGCCTACCCGCCGCTCACGGCTACGGTTCCGGTCCCGGCGTTCGGTGGCAGCGTCGCCGTCGGCGAGTTCCTGGTCGGCGATGACGTCAGGGTGCGTGCGGGAACGGGCGGCGGCGGCATCGCCGATCCGCTCTTCCCGGATCCGGTGGACACTTATCTGCGGATCGTGCAGGCGACGGTGCACGTGGCCGATCAGGGGGTCTCGACGATGACGCTGTCGCTCACGACGCCGCCGACCATGACGCCTGTGGCGCCGACGATCTGATGCCGTCCTACGAGCCGCCCGCCGACCAGTTCCTCATACAGACCCTCGCCTCCCACGAGGCGCAGCTGCGGGCGCTCGCCGCGCAGCAGCAGTCGACGATCACCGACGAGCTCGGCCGGCCCGTGCTCAACATCGGCTTGATCCCCGGCAGCGACCCGGCGCAGTACGGGCTGCAGTTCCTCGACCCGGCGAGCGGCCAGCCGCGCATGTTCATCGGCTCGACATCGTCGGGAGCGGTGGTCGAGTTCTACGACGCGACCGGCGCACCGGTGGTCGAGCTTGGCCCGTCGGGCCTCGCCGTCCTCGATGACACCGGCGTCACCCAGGTCATGGCCGGCCTGCTCAACGCCTCGCCCGCCGTGTACGGGCTCGGCGTCCTGCCGGCCGTCCCTGGCGCATCCGGCCTGCAGAGGGTCGGCGGCGTTGCCAGCCAATCGGGCTACAGCGCTTCGAACGTCGTCTCGAACGGCGTCTGGACGGCGCTCGGGTCGGCGCCGGCCTTGTCCGTCAATCTCGGTCCGAGCGGTCTGGCGAAGGTCACGATCAGCGGGACGATCGCCACGAACGGATCCGGGGTCGAAGGCTTCGTGGGCGTGTCGGCGAACGGCGGTGCGACGTACTCACTGGCCGACGTGTCGGTCAGTGGGACGGGCGCGGGCGCCCTGATCACGTCGACGGGGAGCGCGGTGTTCTCGGCAGCCTCCGGCGCCGTTGCCAACGCGACGAACAGCTTTCAGCTGCAAATGCAGACGGCCAATGCGTCGTCCCCGAGCAACACCGTCAGCTTCGATTCCTGGGGCATGACGATCGAGCCGCTGTGAGAGGAGCCTGATGGCCGCCGAGAACCCGCCATTCGTCCTGCAGAACGCCAGCCACAGTGCCGCACTCGTGCGCCAGGCGGTGGCATCCCTGAAGGGCGCACGCCTGCCGGGGACCTACACCAACAACGCATGGCCCGCCGGTGTCGTCGGGGCCGGCGACCTGGCCGTCAGCGCCAACAGCACGCCGAACATGTCGGTCAACGTGGCCGCCGGCCAGGCGTGGATCGCCGGGTCGGAAGCGGCCAACCAGGGCCTCTACTACTGCTTCAACGACGCGCCGGTGAACCTGGTGGTGGCAGCATCCGACCCGACCAACCCCCGCTACGACCTCGTGGCGGCCACCGTCCTCGACGCCGCCTACGCCGGGGCGTCCAACGAGTGGCTGTTGCAGGTCATCACCGGGACGGCCGCGGCGTCGCCGGTTGCTCCATCGCTGCCCGCCAATTCGCTCGCCCTGGCGCTGGTGTCGGTGCCGGCCGCCGCCAGCTCGATCACGAGCGCCGACATCGTCTTCCCGATCAGCCAGACGGCCTTTGCGCCGCCGGTCTACGACGCCCCGCTCCAGGGCAACTTCACGGTCCCGGCCAACGGGACAGGCGCGATCTACCCGGGCACGCCGAACGTCGATACCGTCGGCGGGAACGACACGACCGACCATGGATTCAAGGTCCCCCCC
The DNA here is from genome assembly GCF_027324685.1 of Haloactinopolyspora sp. NCBI lineage: Bacteria > Bacillati > Actinomycetota > Actinomycetes > Jiangellales > Jiangellaceae > Haloactinopolyspora > Haloactinopolyspora sp. The sequence continues at coordinate 1,035 of NZ_DAHVSH010000165.1, read as the reverse complement.
GGTTGCGACGGGTACTACGTCGTGAATGCCCAGATGACCGGCTCGCTGCCGAGTGCCGGCGAGTTCCAGGTGGCCATCGAGGTGAACGGCACCGTCGTGCGGCGCGGCCACGCGTACTCGAGCAACAACATCATCACCAAGGCGTCGACGATGTGGCGGGGACACCTCAACGTCGGCGACGTCGTGACGGTCGCCTACGCGAACGACTCCGGTTCGACCCTCACCGTGATCTCGGACAACACCACGCACGCCCTATCGCTGGAACGGATCGGCTGAGCCATGCAGCGCATGTACGACGCCATCTACCCCTACACGATCCCGGTCGGGTCGATCCCGGCGCCCGACTTCGTGGCCGGGTATGTCGATGGGAACTGGCCGAGCCTCGCCGGGATGCGCCTGCGCTACCCGGCCGCCGTCCCGGTGAGCATCACCGCCATTCCCGGGTCGGCCGGTTCGGCCACCGCCGACGTGTGCGACGTCGAGAACGGCGACTACACGGCCGCGCAGGGTGGCGCGTGGGCGAAGGCGCGGTTCGTCGCCGGGTTCGTGCCGTGCCTCTACACGTCCGAGTCGAACTGGCCCGCGCTGCGAGCTGCCGTGGCCCAGGCTGGCGTGGACCCGGACCTCGTGGACTGGTGGATCGCCGGCTACCCCGGGAGCGCCGGTGCCTGGCAGCTCTACCCCGGCAGCGTCGCTCACCAGTTCGTCGACCGCGGCCCCTACGACGAGTCGGCGGTTGTCGACGGCTGGACGCCAGGCCGGCCGCTGCGGCCGCCCGCACCCGTCGTCACACCCCCCGCACCACCCGCACCGACCCCGGAGGTTTGGATGATCCCGACCGGCTGCACCGACGACGGCGCCGTGCGCGCCCAGATCAGGGAGTGGTGGGACACCTACCGCACCGACCTGATGAGCGAGGGCGACCAACAGGTCTTCCTCAACTTCTTCCACATGCCACCGACGCAGCAGGCGTGGGGCATCAGCGGCTATGGCGGATCGCCGGACCTCCTGCTCGCCGGGATCGTGGACGACGCC
>NZ_DAHVSH010000164.1:0-34974 GCF_027324685.1 Haloactinopolyspora sp. | reverse complement strand
GACCCTCGGCTGCTCCCGCTGCTCGACGAGCACATCCAGCGCGGCGAGCTGGACTCCTACTCGGGCTGGAACATCGGGATCCCGATCTCGCAGTCCTTGAGCCGGTTCGCGCTGCTCGCGCGGGCTCGGTCCGGGCAGCTGCCGCCTGGGCGGGGGCGCGGTGCGGGGCCGGAGAGAATGCGCCGCGAGCTGCTGCGGCGTGCGGCCCGCGACTCGCTCGAGGTCACGGTGTCCGAGTGGGTGCAAACGGACTCTTACCGCAACTTCGAGCGCACCGCGACAACGGAGTACGCGTCGTCGCTGGGCGAGCCGGACCCGCAGAATCTGCGCACCTACTACGACGAGGTGGACGAGTTCGCCCGGAACCGGACCCTCCCGCACGCGCAGGAGCTGTTCGACACGCACTTCGCCGGGGTGTCCAGGACGATCGGTGATCTCGGGTCGGGGCCAGAGGCCATCGCCGCGCAGTCGGTCGCCGAGTGGAACATCTATCTCCCGTGGCTTCGCACCGGCGAGATCGCCGCCGAGCCGGTCATGACGTTCGAGCCGATCGGTTGATCAGGTCCAGGGCGACAGTGTCGTGTTCGTAAGGGGTGACGCTGGTGGCAACTGTTGCCACCAGCGTCACCCCTCCCGGCATGACGACGCCGCCCCCACCCGGAGCCGAGCTCGTGGGCCGTGCCGGGTCGTGAAGATCGTCGTGGTCGAAATTGCCGGTATAGCCCCGCGGACTATTGCACGACGATCTTCACGACTGGGCAGTAGCGGCCGTGCCCCGCACGACGATCTTCACGACCGGGGCTCACCGCATACAGATCACTACAGTGCCGCCATGAGGTTGGCGCCGTAGACGGCGACGAACGCCGCGGCGACGACGACCATGCCGGCGACCGCGAGCGCGTGGTGTTGGAGTACCGGGCCGCCGACGTCGCCGGGAACGTCAGCGGAATGCGGCAGTTCGACGTGCCGCCGGGCCTCCGAATCGCCCGCCGGGTTCGCCGGCGCGAGCGGTGCGTTGATCAGCGGTAATCCTCGATCAGGCTCGCGCCCATGGCCTTGGCCCGGTTGGCGGCGTCGAGATCGCCGCTGAGCGCGCCGATGATCGAGCCCTTCACGAGAATGTGCCACGACTGGGCGAACTCCGCGGGAGATCGCAGCCCGGCGAGCTCCGCGCGGCGTTTGATCACCTCGCGCAGGTGGTTCAGCCGTTCGATGCTGGCCTGACCGAGCGGGTGGTCTCGGCCCATCTCGACGAGGACCGTGACGAACGAGATGCCGTCGAAGGCGTCACTGCGGAACCACTCGTCCAGCACGTCGAAGATCGCGAGCAGGCGTTCCTCGGGGGTCTCGCCACGTGCCTGCGAGCCTTCCTCGATCAACCCGCGGATCCATTCTTCCTCGCGGCGATCGAGAAAGGCGAGGACGAGATCGTCCTTGGAGGGGAAGTGCTTGTAGAACGTCGCTTTCGCGACGCTGGAACGCTCGATCACTTCGTCCACGCCTACCCCGCGTACGCCCCGGCGCGCGAACAGGTCGTAGCTGGCGGACAGAATCCGCTCTCGGGCGCTCGGCGTCGCTCCTGGGGTGTCCCGTGCTGGCATCGGCGCACACTCTACTCGGTTGACATCATGATTGAACCAGGATAGACAGAACTGTCTGTACAAGAAAACAGACAGGTCTGTACACTCTTGGATTGTGAGAAGCATGGCACACGGATATGCGTCGCAGCTCGCCACGGTCGCCACCGACCTTTTCGGCGAGGTCTCGCCCGAACGTGCTGCTACGGGGGTTGTTGATCACGCACTGAGGTTGACCGACGGTGAGTGTGGCGCGGTGACGGTCACCAGCGCACGCAGCAAGCCATCGGTCATGGGCGCATCGAGTCCCGAAGCAGAGAAGGCCGACCAGCTCCAACTCGAGTACGGCGAAGGTGCATCGAGGGAGGCCATGGTGGCCGAGGGGACCGTGGTGGTCGACGACGCCGAGACGGATGGCCGCTGGCCCCGGTGGCAGGAGAGCATCGTCGGTCTCGGCTTCCGCAGCGCGATGGCGGTCCGGCTGGCCACGAAGCAGGCGCCGCTGGGCACGCTGAGCCTGTATGCGAAGGGAGTCGGCGCTTTCAGCAACACCGCCGTCGACATCGCCCGCGTATATGCAGTTCACGCCTCCATGGCCGTCGCGTCGGCGAAGCATGCCAGTGGCCTGCGCCAGGCCATCGATGCTCGCCACGCGATCGGGCAGGCCCAGGGCATCTTGATGGAGCGCCACGGGCTGGGCGGCGATCAGGCCTTTGCGACTCTACGGCAGCGCGCCCGTGACCAGAAGGTCTCGTTGAGTGAGTACGCCGTCATGGTCATCAACAGCCGGGGATTCTCTCCGCTGAGCTGAGGCCGTGCCGCTGGCCGCATCGTTGAACTGCGTCGACGCGCGGGATCAGGATTCAGGCCTTACCCATTAATCATACTGATTAAGAAGGGTATCGTGGGCGGATGCAGTTCGACGTCCCGATGGCCATCGGCGCCTTCCTCGTCGCGATCGTCGTCGGCATGACCGGCATGGGTGGCGGTGCGTTGATGACGCCGATGTTGGTGACCTTCTTCGGCGTGCCGCCGCTGACCGCGGTGTCGAGTGACCTCGTGGCCGCGGCGGTGATGAAGCCGGTCGGCAGCGTCGTCCACCTGCGGCGGGGCACCGTGAACCTGAGCCTGGTGGGCTGGCTGTGCGTGGGTTCGGTGCCCAGTGCATTCTGCGGCGTGCTCATCGCCCGTGCCCTCGGTGACGGTGCGGACGTCCAGGCCGTCATCAAGACGGCGTTGGGTGTGGCGCTGCTGATCGCCGCGGCCGGGTTGGCCGTCCGCGGCTATCTGGCCCTGGTGGACCGCGCCGCCCACCGGACGTCGGACCGGCGAACCGCAGCTCCGGGTGAGCCGGCGGCGTTGGCCGCGCCGCACGTCAAGGCGCGCCCGGCGCCGACGGTGGTGGTCGGTGTCGTCGGGGGCCTGGTGGTCGGGATGTCCTCGGTCGGATCCGGATCGCTGATGATCGTAGCCATGCTGGCGCTGTACCCGATGCTTCGGGCCAACCAGCTCGTCGGAACCGACTTGGTGCAGGCTGTGCCGCTCGTGGTGGCGGCCGCGCTGGGTCACATCCTGTTCGGCGACTTCCACATCGACGTCACTGCGGCGCTGCTGGTCGGCTCGATTCCCGGCGTTTATCTGGGTTCCTTGGTCTCGTCGCGCGCGCCCGGTGGCCTGGTCCGCCGCGTTCTCGCCTTCGTCCTGCTCGCCTCGGCGCTGAACATGTTCGGCCTGTCCAACGCGGCGGTGCTGTGGACGTTGGGTGCGGCCCTGGTGGCCGTCTCGGTGACGTGGATGCTGCTGCGCCGACGGCACGGCCTGCCGGCGGTACGTCGCCCTGGTGAGGCCGACCTCGCGCAGCCGGCCCACTCGAGCGCGGACTGAGTCCGGCCGGTCGCGCGCACTGTCAGCCCGGTCGCGCCCCGGGCTCCGAACGCACCGCCAGCATCCTGCGGTATTCGCGCGGGCTCACACCCTTCAGAGCTCGAAAGCGGCGGTTGAAGTTGGCCAGGTTCTGGTAGCCGCTGCGGATCGCGATGTCGGAGATCGCCAGGTCCGACTCACCCAACAGCCGGCAGGCCGTGGCGATGCGCAGTTCGGTGAGGTAGTCGGTGAACGTCCGCCCGAAGGTGCGCCGGAAGAAGCGGCTGAACGCTGACGGCGTCAGATGCGCGACGGCGGCGGCCCCGGCGAGTTCGACCGGCCCGGTGTGTGCCTCGGCGAGGTAGGCGTGGACCGCATCGGCGCGGTCGCGTCCGGCGGCACTGACCGGGCGTTTCGTCGCCGTCGTCGTCAGCGTGCGAAGCCCAGGCGCTTCGGCGAGGCGCGCGAGTAGCCGAACGAAGCCGAGGGTACGTTCGGCGGCCGGGCCGGTCGCCAGGTCGTGTAGGGCAGCGGCCAGCGCGGGCCCGGCCGTGAGATTCAGCCCCCGGGAAGCGGCGTCGACCAGGTCGTGCAGCGTGGTGAACTCCGGGCGGCGCAGGAACTCCGAGCCGAGAAAGTCGCGCCGGAAGTGGATGACGATGGCCGCGTGCTCGTCGTGCCCCGGGGCCGAGGCGTAGGAATGTGGCAGCTCGCTCCCGATCAGCGTGAGGTCGCCGGCCTGATAGTTCTCGACGCTGTCGCCGACGATGCGGGTCCCGCTGCCCTCGGTGATCAGCGTCAGCTCGATCTCGGGGTGAAAGTGCCACTGCGCCCCGAACCGCGGAGCTCTGCGCGCGTGGTAGCGCCATGAGATGTCCTGCGGGCGGTCGATGTGCTCGAGTGCGGGCTGCATGGAGTCCTGATCGTACTGAGCTTGCCCTTGATTCTCGATCTCGTCCCGGACTGCGGCAGGAAAGTATCAGAACCGGTCATCTGAAGCGTCGCGGTCGATCAAGCCTGCGGGCCACGATGGGGCGACGTGCCACGCACCCCCAGGATGTGCCACCTCGGAGAGGAGATTCGGTATGAACACGATCAGCAGTGCCCCCGCGCCCGCCGGTGAGGTCGACGTCGACCGGCCCTACGAGCTCGACCCGGCGACCCCCGCCCGGTTCGAACGCGACGGCTTCGTCCGCCTGCCCGGAGTGCTGACACCGGCGACCATCGCGCATTTCGAGCCGGAGATCACTGCCAAGCTCATCGAACTCAACACCATGCACCTGCCGATGTCCGAACGCGCGACCAGCCAGAAGGCATTCCTCCAGGTCACGAACCTCTGGCAGCACAGCGACCTGGTGCGCCGATTCGTGCTGTCGCAGAAGCTGGGCCGCATCGCGGCGGAACTGATGGGTGTGGACGGCGTGCGCCTGTATCACGACCAGGCGCTGTACAAGGAGCCCGACGGCGGCATCACGCCGTGGCACGCCGACCAGTACTACTGGCCGCTCAACTCCGATCGCACCTGTACCGTCTGGGTGCCCCTGCAGCCCACCCCGGCCACGATGGGACCGCTGGAGTTTGCCGTGGGCAGCCAGAACGTCGACTTCGGGCGCGATCTGCCGATCAGTGACGAGTCCGAGGCCACGGTGCAGAAGGCGCTGCGCGAACGTGATTTCGAGGTGTCCGCCGAGCCGTACGACCTGGGCGACGTCAGCTATCACAGCGGGTGGACGTTCCACCGTGCCGGCCCGAACACCACGCAGTCACCGCGACGCGTGATGACCATCATCTTCATCGACGCCGACATCACCGTCGCGCCCCCGGCGGACCACCAGCGCGCAGACCTGGACGCGTTCATGCCCGGCATCGAGCCCGGACAGGTGCCCGACACGCCGCTCAACCCGGTGATCTACCGCCGCTGACGGGCACGCGGCCTGGCCTCAGGTCACGCCCCGGGCCGGGGGAGCGACTCGTGTGCCGCGACGACCTTGACGATCGCGGCCGCGATCTGGCGGGTCTGCTCCTCGGTGCCGAGCAGGTAGCGCTGCGGCAGCCAGATGGTGTCGGTGCAGACCTGCTCGGCCACGGGCAGCTCCGTCCTCGGGTAGGGCTGGCCGAGACGTCCGGTGAGCTCGGTGATCTCACGGTCGAGCGCTTCGTGGCGGTGCAGCGGGACGTAGCCGCTGGACGCGGCCCGAAGTCCTTCGGCGGCCAGCGCCGAGACGACGGCGTCGCGGGTACCAGCGACTCCCAGGGCCGGTACGCGGAACATGAACAGGTGGCGTCCGTGGGCGGTCACCGCCGGGTCCGGTGGCGCGACCTGAATGCCGTCGGCCTCGCCGAGCAGGTCGGTCAGGATGGTGGCGTTGTGCTCGCGCGTCTGCTGCTGGTGTGGGTGGCGGGTCAGCTGAGCGCGAAGGATCGCGGCCTGGAACTCGGTCAGGCGCAGGTTGTAGCCCACCGTGGTGTGCTGATACCAACCACCGCCGGGCACCCGCCCGACGTTGACCAGCGAGTACAGCGCCTGGGCCAGGTCGGGATCGTCGGTCACGACCGCGCCGCCCTCGCCGGCGGTGATGTTCTTGCTGCTCTGGAAACTGAACGTGCCGAGATCGCCGATGGCGCCGATCCGCCGGCCCCGGTACTCGGCGCCGTGAGCTTGGGCGCAGTCCTCCACGATGGTCAAGCCGTGCCGGTGCCCGATCGCGGTGAAGGCGTCCATGTCGACGGGGCGGCCGGCGAGATGGACGACGATCACCGCCTTCGTCCGCGGCGTGATCGCGGCTTCGGTCGCTTGCGGATCGAGGAGGTGGGTGACCGGGTCGACGTCGGCGAACACCGGCACCGCGCCGATGAACAAGGCCGCTGATGCGGTGGCGATGAACGTGTAAGGCGGGACGATGACTTCGTCGCCCAGACCCACACCGGCGGCCCGCAGCGCTGCGGCGATCGCGAGCGTGCCGTTGTTCAGGCAGATCGCGTGCTTGGCCTGCTGGTACTCCGCGAACTCCTGCTCGAAGGTGGCGACGACGTCGCCGTGGGTGCTGCCCCAGGCTCCGGACGACAACACGTCGAGCAGTGCCTTCTCCTCGGCGTCGTCGTGCTGAGGCCAGGGGGGAAGCACCTGGTCGTCGAAGGTGGGCTCACCGCCGTGAACGGCCAGGGTGGACGGGTCAGCGCTCATCGTTCGCACCTCATCTGTTCGTCGTTGCTCAAGCGGACCACTCGCGAGTCAAGGGGATACGGATCCGTGCGCCGGGGGCCACATCGTAGCGATAGCCCTGATCGAAATCGTCGGGATCGGCGTAGCCGCGAACCGTCGTCGCATCGCCGATGTCGAGGACGAGCCGACCGCCGGGACCGGGCCGAACGCCGTTGATGCGGTAGACCGCATTGCGCTGGCCGTCGTTCTCGACGTAGACGTGCTCGCCGGTCAACGCGCGGGCAAAACCGCCGCGAAGCTCCGAGCGGTTGTCCAGGCTCACCGTCAGCCAGTTGTCGTGGCTCAGCTCGGTGGTGAAATCCTCCAGCGTGCCGACCAGGGCGGCCGGCTGGTCGGTGAGCTCAGGGAGGTCACCCAGTTCGTCGGCGTCGTGGGTGAAGCCGTACGTGAGGTCGTCCCCCTGCCACGAGCACACACCGAACGAGCCGCGGAAGGTGAAGCGGGAGTCGACCCGGATCTGCACGTCCGGGCGCGCGCAACTGATGACGTAGTCCGTCCGGCCGTCGGCCAGCTGCACCTTGACGGCCACGACCTCGTGTGCGGCGAGATCGCCGTCGAGCGCTGTGGCCTCGACGCGCTGCACGGCGTCGATGATCGGCGTGCCGGCGTACGGCTCGAGGACCGAGACGAACTGGCTGGCCAGCTCGTCGCTGGAGTGGCGGTGTGAGAGGACGTAGCGCAACGCGTCCGGATTGCCGGGCTTGTTGCGTGGCGGGATGCCGTCGGCGAGGGCGACGTCGTCGGCGTCATGCAGTGCGTGCAGCCGCAGGTGCAGGTCATCGGGTGCGCCGACGTCGTAGGTGTCCACCACCGACCAGTCGACGGTGAACGTCGCAGGCGGTGCGTCATCGCGAGCCACCTTGCCCAGCCAGTCGAAGCCGTTGGCGCCCGGACGAAACGGCGCGTCCGGTGGCGGGGGCGAGACGTCCGGCCCGGCGTAACTGCCTTCGACATGGGTCTCGACGGTGAAGTTGCCGGAGTTCGACACCGGCTGCCACGCGGTGGACTCCGCGTCGTCGAAGTCGGCGTTCTCGATCGTGGTGCCCGAGATCGAGACCTCGTCGAAGTACACGGCGACACCGAAGTTGTTGACCCCCTGCTCGTGGTACAGCCGCAAGGTCAAGGTCGCGGTGTCTTTGCCGCTCAGTGCATCGGTGACGTCGGCGGTCAACTCGTCCGGGCCAGTGGCCGCGACGTCGCGCTGGGCCACCACGGTGTCGTCGATGAGCACCTGCACCACCTGGTAGCCGGCGGTGTCGGCGGTGAAGTCGTCGCGAACGCGCAGCGACAACTCGTGCGGTCCAGCGGTGTCGACGCTGATCTGCTGGCGCAGGCCGCCGTGGGCGCCCGCGCTCGATGGCGTGCTCCACGGATAGAAGACGCGGGCCGACGCGCCGGTCTGCTCCACCAACTCCAGGTCGGGGGCCGTGGCCGGGCCTTCGGCGGCGTGGAAACTGAAGTGGTGGTCGTGGCCGCCGACCACCCGGAACACGTCGACCACGTACGAGTGAGCCTCGTCCACCGCGACTTGCGCCGTCACCCTGCGGTAGACACTGGTCTGCGGATACACCTGCGGGGCTTCGATGTCGGCCAGCTGGACGTGCGCGGTGGCGGCGAAGCCACGGGGAAGCGATACCCATTGATGATCTTGTGGTGCGGCATCGACCACGACCGTGTTGTGCGCGACGGTGTTGCTGGTCCATTCGTGCCGGCGTGCGCCGCGGTCGGCATACTCGGGATAGCCGAGGTCAGGTGCCAGGTCGACGCCGAAGCCGTAGAGCCCGAGGTTCAAGGTGCCCCGATGGCCGTGTCCGCTGCTGCGGCCGTAGTAGAGCCACGCGGCCCGCGCATGTTCTGGTTCACCGGCGCGCAACGCGGCGAACCCGAACCCGGTGAGATTCTCACTCGGGCGGTTCAGCGGCCCGTGCTCGGCGATGACGTCGGCGATGCGCTGCTGGGTCCCGGCGACGTCGAGAGCGAAGATGTTGCTGTACAGCTCCTCGATCTTCCCGTCGCCGACGGTGTAGGCCAGTTGTGCGTGCTCGACGTCGCCGAACCGTTCGAACGCCGAGACGTGGTCGGCTACCGTGCCGAACAGGCCAGGGTCGCCGGTCTGGCCGGAGTCGCCGATGGGCGGCGTGTACGTCCCGAGCATCGGCAGCCGGTAGCGCATCTGGAACATCTTTGCGTACTTCGGGTGCTCGTACAGGTCGGCCTCCGGGTATCCGGCATAGCCGTCCAGCACGTCGGCGACGCTCTTGACGTGCCCGATCCACAGTCGGTTGTACCCAGGCGCGCCCTCGTTGCCGGAGCCGTCGCGGTCCACGGAGTCGACGAGCGTCTGGTAGAAGGCGCCGCCGGTCACGTGATACTCCGGCTCGCTGACCCGGCCGCCGCTGGCGAAGACGAAATCGATCCACTGTGGCGAGGCGTCCGGGTCGTCCAACACGACCGCTGCGGCGGCCAGGGTGTGCTGGTGCATGCCGAAGTTGCCGAAGATCTTGGCGCTGAGCACACCTGCACAGGTCTCGCGCAGGATGCCGTTCTCGATGTTGACCCGGATGTCGGCCACGGAGTCTTTGGCGGGCAACCCGTGCGCTTGCGCCTTGGCCTGCAGGAACGGCACGACGTCGAGGGTGTCGGACTCGGCGATGGCGGGGAAGAAGGCGTCGTAGGCGTAGATGTGGTTACGGATCAGCCCCGTCTCCCAGATACAGCCGACCACGCGGCCGTTGCCGCTGAGCCCGTCGGAGTGGAAGTAGCCGTCTTCGCGTTTGTACGGCGCAGTGTCCATGGACGGGTAGAGGTCGGCCACCCGGTCCAGCAGGATCACCCCGGCCCGCGCGTAGCGGGGGTCACCGGTGAAGAGGTAGGCGTCGCGCAGCGCGGTGATGGCGGTGTTGAGCCCGGCGGTCTCGACAGTGCTGTACCAGATGCCCCAGTGCACGTAGTAGGCGATGAAGGTCCACTTGTCGCCGTTGTCGTCGATCCAGCCGAAGCCGTCGTCGACCCCCCAGGTCTCCCCACGCTCCGGATAGAGCCCGTTGACCAGCAGGCTCTCATCGGCGAGCGAGCGGTCGAACTCGCCGCGTTCGTTCAGTCCGCTGCGGTAGAAGGCGCCGAAGTCGTTGGTCGGGAAGACGTAGTCGCTGGACGGATCGGTCAGCTTCCACGGCTGGTCGACGGGATCGATGATCCACGGGTAATTGCCGTAGTCGTAGATGTCGCCGCCGGTGATCGGCGAACCGAGCTCTTGGTTGACGGCATAACTGCGCGGTAGCCCTTGGCCGGTGGGGAACTCCCACAGCCAGTCGTCGCCGGCTTCGACGAACGGCTCGGCCCTGGCCTCTGCCTCGTCGCGCAGCTGTGCCGCCCAGCCGAAGTCGGCCACGTTGCGCCGCGCGGCTTCGACCTTGTCCTGCGTATAAAAGGTGGCCATGGTCTTGACCGGCTCGGTCGCCGGGTCGTGGGGAAGGTCGGCGGCAGAAAGCGCTGCCGACACCGGTTGGGCGAAGGCCGAGCGGGGCAGGATGGGCAGCAGCCCGGTGCCGAGGCCGGCCAGCCCAGCGGTACGCAACAGTGAGCGGCGGCTCCACAGATTGAGGGGGTCGGCTTGTTCCATGACGCAGCTCCCGGGGGACATCGGCGGTCACGTGCTGGAGTGAACAGGCGACGCATGACGGCGGCTGAATGATCCGCGGTGTTGGGGAGCTTATCGCAGCGTGGGGATTACGCAAGGCCTGTTTTTAGACTTAGTGCTTGACCTATTTACATGCTGGGTGGCGTGATCTCGGTCTTGACGCAGAGCAGTGACGAACTTAAGGTCACCCTCTAATCAGGCGCCATGATGTCCCAAATTTCGGCTTCACCGACCACCTCAGTGGAGGACTCGATGGCCACATCGATGGATCGCCGTACGTTTCTCACCCACAGTGCTGCCCTCGTCGGCGGCGCCGGCCTGGCTGCGACCGTCGGCTCGGCGCTGACTGCCGCGCCGGCCCGGGCAACCACCACTCTCGACTACACCTCACGCGAGACCTTCGACTTCTTCGACGCCACGTTTCACGACGGCGAACGCATCGGTCAGCCGCATCACACCAACGAGGCCGGACAGCTGGCATGGAGCCAGTCGTACGTGCTCGCGGCCTTCGTGAAGATGTACCTCGCCCACCGCGACACCTACTACCTCGATCGCTTGATCCACAACACCGACATCATGCTGACCAACCGGGACAGCGAGCGCGGGGTTCACGACTACCGCGGAGAGTCGTTGCCGGCGTGGCGGGCGATGAGTCGGTACACCGTCGGGGTCGCAGCGCTGCTCGACGGCGACGGGCGTCCGGCGCTGGAGGTTCGCAGCGCGCGCGCCTATTCCGACACGGCGTCGGTCACCGTCGAGCACGGCGACGGGGACAGCTTCACCCTCACCGTGCACAACGCGCAATACGACTTCACCGACACCTACGCCGAGCTGTCGATGGAGCCGGGCAGCTCTCGAGACGCGGTCGCCCAGCTGTACGACGGCTATCCGAGCTCACGGACCATGGCCACCGCGCGGCGGCTCGAGTCCACCGGGCGTCCGGCTGCGGGCACCTACCCGCTCGTCCCACAGCCGGTCATCTTCTCGGTGCACACCGGCATGATCACCTATCCGCTGGCGAGCTTCGCACGCATCGTGCTGCGCACGCCTGCACTGCGCCGCAATCCGACGTACCGGGCGAAGGCCGAGGAGTATCTCGATGCGGTGCGGGCCGCGGTCGCCGTCCACGACCCGGAATGGCGTGAATCCGAGCACGGCGAGGGCTACTACCAGTGGCTCAAGGGCATGCCCGTGCCGTACGACGGCACCGCCGTGCCGATCAACCAGACGACGGCTCTCGGCCGGACGCTGGTGGAACTGGCCGCCGCGACCGGCGAAGGACTCTACGTCGAGCGCGCCACCAAGGTCGCCCGGATGTTCCGCAGGCAGCTGATCCGCGATAGTGCGCAGACATCCATCTGGCCGTACTGGCCCGACTTCAGTCAGGTCTGGAGCGGCTACGAGCAGACCGGCTCGCCGGACACCGACGTGTCGATCTACTCCCCGCATTACGGGGGCAACCAAGCCATCGAGGACTGCAGCCACGGAGCCATCAGCGCGGACTTCGCCGCCCTGGCCAAGGGGCACGACGTGGTCTTCCGTACGCCCGACGTGCGACGCATCGCCCGGACGTTCACCCGGAACCTGGCCACCGTCGGCGCGGACGGCATCGCCACGGTCCACACCCGGATGGACGGTACCGGGGAAGCGCCGGCCGGTCAGTATCTGCAGGCGCCGCGCTGGATGGCGGTGTGTCCGTGGAACGAGGGAGTCTTCACCCACTCGCGCGACATCTACGACCAGCGGGCGCCGGAGCCTGAACTCGGTTCGAGTGTGCTCGCGGTGGCCTCGCTCAACTGGGGTGCCCACCGGGGCGGCCGGCCATGATCGAGGCGGATCAGACACACAATTTACTTGGCCGAAAAGGTGGCGATACCCCTGACCGTTATTACTCATCGGTGCCAGCCCGGGTGAGCGGTTGCTCCGTCCCGTGCCGGCTCGGTGCGTGAAGTTTGCCAAGGACTGCCCTGGTCGGGGCGGCCGAGCCCGACTGGCCGCCCCGAAACCGTTGACACGCGATCGAGGCTCAGAATAAAGTTCGGCGTCAATTAGACCATCGAGCAGCCGAAATATCGTTCTGCTTACCCGCCCGGTCTCGTGACGCCGGTATCTCCGGTGGTTACGAAGAAAAGAGGTGCTCCGATGGCACGACCAGTTACCAATCGTCTACAGCCATGGCCCGGCGTGTCGCGGCGTGAGTTCTTGAGGGTGTCCGGACTCGTCGGACTCGCGGCCGGCGGCGGTTGGGCGCTGGCCGGCTGTGGGCTGTCCGGCGACGACGATCCGGCCGGGGGAGGTGGCGGTGAAGGCGGCTCCAAGGTGCTGCGGATGACGTTCGTGCCGGTCGAAGTGCTCGATCCGCAGATCATCACCAACGGCATGTGGATCCTCACGCGCGGCATCCTCGAGGGCCTGGTGATGCAGAACGACGACGGCACCGACGTCGTTCCTGCCGTGGCGGAGAGTTGGGACATCTCCGAGGACCAGCTCACCTACACCTTCCACATCCGGGCCGATGCGAAGTGGTCCAACGGTGACCCGGTGACGGCCGGCGACTTCGAACGCACCTACCAGCGACTGTTCACACCCAGCAGTGGGGGCGCCGGCGGCACCACCCTCGGGCAGAACGCGTATCAGTCCACCACTGGCATCAAGGGCGCGGTGGAGTACCTCAACGGCGCCACCGAGGACTGGTCCGAAGTCGGCGTGGTCGCCTCGAGCGACAGCGAACTGGTGCTGACGCTGGCCACACCGAACCCGGACTTCCTGCTGGCGCTGACGCACCCGTCCCTGCTGCCGCTGCACATGGACACCGTCGAGCAGATGCCCGACGAGTGGCAGGTACCGCCCAACTTCGTGGCCAACGGCCCCTACGCCGTCGACGACTTCGTACCGAACTCCAGCCTGTCGCTGGTGCCCAACGAGGAGTACTGGGACCGCGACAACGTCAGTCTGGACGCGATCGAGATCACCCAGGTCGACCCTGGAGCGGCGGCCGGAACGTTGACCGTGCCCTACGAGAACAACGAAACCGACATCCTGCAGCTCTCCGAAGCCGATGTCAGCCGGTTCCAGGACGATCCCGAACTGTCCGAGCACCTGCAGGCCATGGAGACCTACAGCGTGGGCTACCTGGCCAGGCTGCGCAGCAAGCATCCGGCGCTGGACGACGTGCGGGTCCGGAAGGCCTTGTCGATCTCGCTGGATCGCCAACAGATCGCCAGCGTCGTCCCGGGTGCCGAGCCCGGACTGTCGCTGCCGCACGATCACGTGGCCGGCTGGGACGAACGCCTGGTGGTCGAGGAGAACCTCGACGAGGCCAAGCAGTTGCTCGCCGACGCGGGCTACCCCGACGGCCAGGGTCTGCCGCAGGTGCGCATCCTGCAGGGCGTCGATTCGCCGATCGTCGACGCGGTCATCGACCAGTGGAACAACCGCCTCGGTATCGACGCGCTCAACGACCGCGTGGAGGCCGGCGTGTACGTCGAGCGGCGCTGGGCGGTCCAGGACGAGGACTACATCGGCTTCTACTGGGGCACCTTCGCAGGGCTACCGACGATGCCCACCTACGTGGGTGCGCTGTGGTCGCCGCTGGACATCCAGAAGTTCAGCCTGCCCGGCGAGATCTGGGGCCAATACCTGCAGATCGAGGCCGACAGCGAGATGGACCCCGCCAAGCAGGCCGAGCAGCTCAACACCCTGTTGAGTGAACATTCCTCCGAAGGTTCGCGGCAGATGGCTGAGCTGGTGAGCGCGGCCAAGGCGGAACTGGACGAAGAGCAGCGCAAGGAGATGTACCTGCAGGCCGCGCGCATTCGCGAGGACGAGTACCTGTACTTCGCGGTGTCCTGGCTGTCGGTGTTCTTCGCGGTACGCCCGAGCGTCAGCGGGTTGCAGCTGCGGCGCTATCCCGACTTCTTCTACCTCAAGTCGCTCGGGCTCGAGGCCTAGGCCGGAGGTTGGGCGTGGGTGTCGTCAGATTCTTCGGCCAGCGCCTGGCGCGGTTGGCTGTCTCGTTGGTCGCGGTGTCGATCATCACGTTCGGGCTGCTCCAACTGGCGCCGGGGAACTTCGCCGACATTCAGCGGGTGACCAGCGGCGCCACCAGCATCGCCGGAACGGGCACCGAGTCGATGCTGGCCGAGACACAAGCGCGGTACGGCGACGATACACCGGTGGTTCAGCAGTACCTCACCTTCATGAAAGGCGTGGTCACCTGGGACATGGGGCCGTCGTATCGCTACGCCGGGCGGGCCGTGGAGGACATCATCGCCGCGGCCTTCCCGGTGTCGGCGACGCTGGCGGTGCTGGCGGTCCTGCTCGCCCTGCTCATCGCCGTGCCGGCTGGTGTGTTCGCCGCCATGCGGCAGAACTCCAAGGCCGACCACGCCACGATGTTCGGCGTGACCCTCGGCCACGCCCTGCCCAACTACCTCATCGCCGCGTTCCTGATCTTGATTTTCACCGCGTTCCTGGGCTGGTTCCCCTCCAGCGGATGGGAACGGCCGGAGCATGTCTTCCTGCCGGTCGTAGCCCTCGCGCTCGGGCCGGCGGCGGTGCTCGCCCGCTATGTGCGTTCGAGCATGCTCGAGACGTTGCGCGAGGAGTACGTCACCGCTGCGATGGCCAAAGGCGGGCCCTACCGCACCGTGGTGGTCCGCCACGCTCTGCGCAACTCGCTCATCCCGTTGGTGACGGTGGTGGGCCCGCTGCTGGCGGCGCTGATGACCGGCACGGTCTTCGTCGAAGCGCTGTTCCGCATCCCCGGACTCGGCTACTACGCCGCGACAGCTGCGGCCAGCCGGGACATGCCGCTGCTCATGGGCACGGTGCTGTTCTTCGCCTTGATCATCATGGTGGTCAATCTGCTGGTCGACCTCACGTACGGAATCCTCGACCCACGAATCCGGGCAGAAGGGGGGTGGACGTCATCGCGGCTGCGGAAGGTCTCCACTCAACAGGTCTAGAGCCCGATGCCGGCGCGGCCGGTGCCGGCGAGACGGTCGCCCGGGCGCGGGCCAGGGGCCCGTGGCGCAAGGCATGGGACCGGTTCAAGCGCAACCGGCTGGCTCTGATCAGCCTGGTGATGTGCGGGGTGTTGGTCGTGGTCGCGTTCGCCGCGCCCTGGATCGCCCCGCATCACTACGCGGACACCGATTACGAGGCCCTGCTGGCCGGCGCCGGTGCCGACGGGCACCTGCTCGGCACCGACCAACTCGGTCGCGACATCCTGAGCCGGACGCTCTACGGTCTGCGCACGGCGTTGATCGTCGCCTTCGGCGCAGAGCTGCTGGCGCTGCTGTGCGCGCTGGTCGTCGGTCTGGCGGCGGGCTACCGCGGAGGCCGGGCCGAACAGGGCCTGATGGCGTTCACCGACGTCATGTACGCCTTCCCGAGCTACCTGTTCGCCATCGTCATGGTGGCGGTGCTGGGCCGGAGCATCTTCGCGCTGATCGTGGCCATCGGGATCGCGGGCTGGGTCACCCAGGCGCGGCTGGTCCGTGCCCAGGTGCTGTCGATCAAACAGCGTGAGTACGTCGAAGCCGCCCGCGCCATGGGTGCCTCAGGCCCGACCATCGCGGTGCGCTACATCCTGCCGAACGCCATCGGGCCCATGCTGGTGACCACCAGCTTCGCCATTCCCGCGGCGATCGCGGCCGAAGCCGGGCTCGGCTTGCTCGGCCTCGGGGTGCAGCCGCCGACGCCGTCCTGGGGCGGCATGATCTCCGAAGGCACCCGTTACCTGCTGTCCGCACCGCACATGTTGCTGGCTCCGGCTTGTGTGTTCGCGCTCGCGCTCCTGGCGTTCACCTGGGTCGGTGACGGCGTGCGCGACGCCTTCGACCCGCGGGGTGATCGGCGATGACCATGACTCAGGCACCGTCGGGCTCGTCGTCGGGAACCCCCGGCGGGCCACTGCTACGCGTACGTGACCTGCACACCGAGTTCCGCAGCGAGGACGGGGCAGCCTTACGCGCCGTGGACGGCGTCAGCTTCGACGTCGAGCCGGGCCGTGCGCTGGCGATCGTCGGCGAGAGCGGCAGCGGCAAGAGCGTGTCGATGCGCAGCGTCTTACGGCTGCTGCCGCGGACCGGTCGTGTCACGGCCGGTGAGGTGTGGTTCGGTGGTCAGGACCTGCTGCGCCTTCCCGAGCGCCAGATGCGCCGGATCCGCGGGCGCGACATCGGGATGGTGTTCCAGAACGCCATGGAGGCGATGAACCCCACCCTGACCCTGGAACGCCAACTCACCGAGCATCTGCTCTGGCACGGGGTGTGCACGAAATCCGAAGCGCGCGAGCGTGCGGTCCGAGCGCTGGGTGATGTCGGTATTCCCGAACCCGAGCGGCGAATCCGGGTGTATCCGTTTCAACTGTCCGGCGGGATGCGCCAACGCGCGATGATCGCGATGGCCATCGTCACCCGCCCGGCGCTGCTGATCGCCGACGAGCCCACGACGGCCGTCGACGTCACCATCCAGCGCCAGATCCTCGACCTGCTGGCCGGGCTGAAGGACCAGGGGACCGGCATCATCATGGTCACCCACGATCTCGGGGTGGCCCGGTACTTCTGCGACGACTCCGTGGTGATGTACGCCGGTCGCGTGGTCGAGCGGGCTCCGACGCGCGAGCTGCTGAGCCGGCCGCGTCATCCGTACGCCGCGGGCCTGCTCGGCTCGAGTGTGGAGCTCGGCAGCCGCGACCGGCCGCTGCACCCCATTCCCGGCAACCCGCCGGACCTGGCGAGCCGGCCACGCGGATGCCCCTTCCATCCGCGCTGTGACCGAGCGGTGCTGCCGCGGTGTCAGGACGAGCAGGAGTTGATCCAGATCGGCGGCGCCCGAGCGGTGGCGTGCTGGCGAGCGGAGGACGGCCATGACGACCAGTGACGTCGACAGCCCCGGCAGCGCGGCCCGCCCGTTGGTGGCTGCGCACGAGGTGTCGAAGGTGTTCGGCAGCAGGGCCGGTGAGGTTCGTGCTGTCGAGAACGTCAGTCTGCACATCGGCGTCGGCGAGACTGTCGGCGTCGTGGGCGAGAGCGGGAGCGGCAAGTCCACTCTGGCCCGGCTGTTGATGGGACTGCAGCCGTGCACCTCCGGGCGGGTCGAGTTCGACGGGCAGGACCTCGCGACCGTACCCGGCAAGGAACTCCGAGTGCTGCGCCAGCGGATGCAGATGGTGTTCCAGAACCCGTTCGGCTCGTTGCTTCCGCACTACAGCGCCGTCGCCAACGTCATGGAGCCGTTACGGCTGCACGGCAGGGGGACCAAGACGTCGCGCCGTGAGCAGGCCGATGCCTTGCTGGAGATGGTCGGCATCCACCCCGGCTTCGGGGAGCTTTATCCCAGCCAGTTCTCCGGCGGCCAGCAGCAGCGCATCGCGATCGCCCGCGCCCTGGCTCTAGAACCAGACCTTCTCGTGTGCGACGAGCCGACATCGTCACTGGACGTCTCCATCCAGGCGCAGATCCTCGCGCTGCTCGGTGAGTTACGCCAGAAGCTCGGCCTGTCGTGCTTGTTCATCTCGCACAACCTGGCCGTGGTCGAACGCCTGGCTGATCGGGTCGCCGTGATGTCGCAGGGTCGCATCGTCGAAGAAGGCCCGACCGAGCGGCTGTTCGAAGCGCCGGAGCACCCCTACACCCGGCAACTGCTCGGCGCTGTCCTTCCAGTCACGATGTGACGGGACACGAGGTGCGGATCGGCGGCGATAGGCTCGGCTCGATCGGGGGGCCAGACGGGGGAGAGGGAGCGATGCACGGGCGGGGTGGCAGTGCTCGCGAAGAGATCACCATCGGAGTCGTCGGTGCTCGGCGGGCCGTGCAACGCGTCATGTCCGTGGCCCGCGAGTCCGGCGCACCGCACTGGCGCCTGGTCGCTGTGGCCGCCGAGGGTGACGTGTTCCGGCAGGTGGCCAAGGTGGCCTCGCGGATCGACGTGTGCCTGTTCTGCGGCCCGATATCGCATGATCTCGCCGTGCGTGGAGGCGTGCTGCCGGTGCCGGCGACCTATGTGCCGGTGGACGGATCCGCGATCCACGGGACCCTGCTGCGCGGAATCCTCGACGGCGTGTTCGATCCACTGCGGATCAGCATCGACTCCGTCACCGACAGCGACGTCGAGCACTCCTATGCCGAGATCGGGCTGAGCCCGAGCCAGGTGCGGGTGCGACCGTACGTGCGCGCAGAGTCGGCGGACTTCGTCGCGTTCCACCGCGACCTGTACGAACGCGGGGACACGACCGGCGCCATCACCACATTGCCGGACGTCGCCGCGGAGCTGAAGGACGCCGGCGTGCCGGTGCTCATCATGGTGCCCTCCGAGAGCACGGTGCGCCATGCCTTGCACACGGCCGGCTTGCTGGGCAGTGAGGCCAAGCTCGACGGCTCGCGCATGGTCACCATGATCGTCCGGGTGCCGCGGTCGTCTCTGCCGCCGCACACCGGGCCCAGCAGCTATGCCTATCAGGAGTTCAAACTCGCGCTGTACCGCGAGCTGCTGCAAGAGGCTCGGCCGATGGATGCGGCGGTGCTGGCGCGCGACGAGCGCAGCTACCTGGTCGTGACCACGATGGGCTCGCTGCGCATGGCCACCGACGACCTCACCGTCGCGCCGTTCATCGCCGGCATCGCCGACGAGCTGTCCACCGTGGTCGAGGTCGGCATCGGGCTGGGCCGTTCGACCCGCGAGGCCGAGCAGAATGCGCAGACCGCGGTCGACAAGAAGAGCTCCGGCGACGCCGACACGGCGTTCCTGGTCGGGCTGGCTGACGCGGTGATCGAGCTGCCCGCGCGCCGGCGCCCGGCCGGGCGGCAGCCGACCGTGCTCGAAAGCTCCGACGCGTCGCGGGCCATCGACGTCCTGGCGCGGCTGGCCAAGGCCATGAAAGACGACGGCGAGGACGAATCCAGCGTGCTCGACGCCGAGCGAGTCGCCGAGGTCCTCGACGTCAGCCGCCAAACGGCGCGGCGCACCATGCGCATGCTCGTCGACGAAGGGCTGGCCTGGCCGATGCCGCCGGCCCGGCCGAGCAAGGTCGGGCGCCCACCCCAGCTCTATCAACTACTGGTCGAAAAGCTCCCTCGCTGACCCACCCCTTCTTGTCAATGATCATGTTCACTAGGCATTCGCATGCTCCAGCAGGCGTGCACGGGTGGTGGTGCGACAGAACGCGTCGTGGTGCACGACGATCTTCACGACTGCGGGGATCGGCCGTGGGACGCACGACGATCTTCACGACTGCGGGGAACCGGCCGGCAGGCAGCGATACACCTCGTGATGCGAAGCCGACTTCCGGGCGCTCCAAACGGAGATATGGTCCTAGCCGAAATGCTGGCTCCGGAGTATCGTGGGCGCTCACGGCGGCCCACGCTTTTGGAGGTACCTCGTGCCCGACGACGCCACGCTCGCCATAGACGGCGGCACGCCCATTCGTACCAAGCCGTTTCCCTCGGTGTCCGACGCCGCCGGGCGGCGCCTTGGTGACGAGGAGCTGGCCGCGCTGGAGCGAGTGATCCGCAGCGGTCAGCTGAACAGCACGATCGGCGGCGAGACCCGCTCGTTCGAGGCCGAGTTCGCCGAATACTACGGCGTGGCTCATGCGGTGGCGTCGAGTTCCGGCACGGCCGCGCTTCACCTGGCCGTCGCGGCCGTGAATCCCGAGCCCGGTGACGAGATCATCACGACCGGGTTGTCCGACGCGGGCACCGTCCTGCCGATCCTGGCGCAGAACGCCGTCCCGGTCTTTGCCGACGTCGATCCGGCCACCGGCAACCTCGACGTCGACTCGGTCCGCGAACGGATCACCAGCCGCACGCGTGCGATCATCGCCGTTCACCTGTTCGGCCAGCCGGCACCGGTCGCGGAGTTGCGCGCGTTGGCCGATGAGCGGGGCATCGTCCTGATCGAGGACTGCGCGCAGGCCTACCTGACCCGTTGTGCGCCGGACGGCGCGCTGGCCGGCACCGTCGGGCACATCGGCTGCTTCAGCCTGCAGCAGTCGAAGCACATCACGGCCGGCGACGGCGGATTGACCATCGGCAACGACGACGCCCTGTTGCGGCGCGCACGGTTGTTCGCCGACAAGGCCTGGCCGCGAGACACCGACGAGCGCACCCACCTGTTCCTCGGGCTCAACTACCGGATGACCGAACTGCAGGCCGCCGTCGCCCGGGCGCAGCTGCCCAAACTGGCCGACATCGTCGCCGGGCGCCGGGCCACCGCCGAAACACTCACGAAAGCGCTGGCCCAGTGGCCGGGTCTCGAGCCGGGTCTCGACGAGGGCGCGACCTACTGGCTGTTCCCGGTCTTCGTCGACGCCCGAACGGCCGGTGCCGATGCGCATCGCTACGCCGCCGCGCTCACAGCCGAAGGGATCCCGGCGAACGGCGGCTACATCCGGTTGCCGCTGTATCTGACGCCGGTGCTGGCCGAGCGGCACACCTATGGCGAATCGAATTATCCGCTGACGTCGCCGCCGGCCGACGCGGTGCCCCGATACGAGCGCGGGCTGTGCCCGAACACCGAAACGCTGATCGGTGAGCGAATGTTCGTGCTCGGCTGGAACGAGAACTTCTCCGACGACGACGTCGCGGACATCGTCGCCGCATTCGACAAGGTGTCCACCGCGCTGCGGGCGCGGTGACGCGATGCCGCGCGGTCTACTCAGGCATTCCGAGTAGACCGCGCGGACTGAATTCCGGTCGAATATGACAGATGCTGACATTGCGGTCAGGTCATAAAGCCTGTTACATTCCGGTCATAAGTAGCTCCCTGATGCAACCTCGGTCGCGTTGACGTCCGGTTGCCCCCACGCGCTGGGTCCAGCCGTGCACTGCTCGGCCGGCAAGTATCGCGGTGTGATGCCGCGAGCGCGGAGGTGGAACGGTCATGGCTTTCTCACGGCCTCGTTTCCTACGTCACGGTGTCACGGCGGGCGCGATCGGTTCGGCGTTGTGCCTGGTCATGGCGATGTCGACGCCTGGTGCAGGCGCTTCGGCGCATTCTCCTGAGTCGAATGCGGCTGATTCGACCACCGCGGGGACCTTCACCGATCTGGGGCACACGGTCACCGCGCTCACCATCATGGAAGGTGCCTTCACAACGGGGCCGCACGGCGGCGACGCCGTCTACGCCGTGGTGGCGAGTGAGCAGGCCAAGCTGAACATCGCTGACCCTCGAACCCGCGAGCTGATCAAGACGATCCCGTTACCTGGCGCCTCCGGCGCGTGGGGCGTCACCGTCGCCACCGACGGGAGTGTCTACGTCGGCACGTACTACAACGGGCACCTTTTCCGGTACGAGCCGGATGCCGACCGGCTCACTGATCTCGGCCAGGCGGTGTCGGGTGAGGGCTATCTCTACTCGCTGGTTCCCGGGCCTGACGGCAGCGTCTTCGGCGGGACCTACCCCAACGCTCACCTGTTCTCGTACTCCCCAGCAGGCGGCTTCACCGACTACGGCCGGATGGATCCGGAGGAGGATTACGTCCGGTCGGTGGCTTACGACGCCGACCACGACACCGTGTTCGCCGGCATCGGAGCGCGTGCCGGGCTGGTTCGGGTCGACCTCGACACCGGCGAGCGGCACGACGTCCTTCCAGCCGCCCTGGATGGCTACGCCGAGGTCTACGACCTCGACTACGTGGGCGGCAAGCTCTTCGTCAAGCTCCACCCTGGCCCGGACCTGGCTGTACTCGACCCGGTGACCGGTGAGATGCAGGACATCACGGTGGCGGCCACTGGCGAGACCGTGCCGACGGTGCCCATCGTGTCGAGGGGCACGGCACCGCTGGCTCCGGATGCGAGCTCGGTCTACTACACGGCGCAGGATTCGAAGCTGATGCGTTACGACCTGCCGACCAACACGATTCATGACGTGATGGTCGACGGCGAACCGGCCGTGGTCGACGGCGCGGGGATCGGGTTCGGTTGGCTGCCGGCCTCGGACGACCCGTCGCGTTCGGTGCTGTACGCCTTGTCGGGCAACTACGAGGGCCGGGCGTTCACCTACGATCCGCAGGCGGGAACGCTCGAGCGGTACACCTTGCCGTTCGCCGGCGTGCCGACCGACTTGTCCCACCTGCACGCCGGACCGGACGGCGACGGCAAGGTCTACACCAGCGCGTACATCAACGGCGACGTCGGCGTGTACGACCCGGCGACCGGCGAGGTCACGCAGCATCGCAGGCTCGGCCAGGCCGAGGGGTGGGCCTGGCGCGACGGCCGGCTCTACGTGGGCACCTATCCGGCCGGCCGGCTCATGGAGTACGACCCGACCATGCCGTGGGAGGAAGACGTCAATCCACAGGTTCTGTTCGAGCTTCAGGACGAGGAGCAGAATCGTCCCACCGCGCTGCTCGACGTGGCCGACAAGCTCTACATCGGGACGACGCCCGGCTATGGCGAGCATGGCGGGGCGCTGACCGTCTACGACTTCACGACGGGGACCCATCAGGTCCACCGCCATGTCGTCCAGGACCAGACCATCTCGTCGCTGGCGGCGATCGGCGGCACGCTCTTCGGTGGATCCAGCGTCGCCGGCGGCGGCGGAACCGACCCGATCGCGACCGAGGCCAAGATCTTCACCTGGGATGTCGAGACCGGCCGCAAGACGGACGAGTTCGCTCCGATCGCGGGCGCTTACAGCATCAACGCGCTGCTCGCGGGTCCCGACGGCAACCTGTGGGGACTGGCCGACGGCACGCTGTTCATCCTCGACCCGGAAACCCTCGAGGTCGTGCACCAAACGACCATCTTCGACGGGAACGCCGGTGAAACCGACGGTGACCTCATTCTCCATCCCGACGAGCACGTCTACGGTCACTCCGCCGCGCGGCTGTTCCGGATCGACCAACTGGACAAACAGGTCAGCATCCTCCACGAGGGCGGGACTCGCCGCCTCACCCTCGACCCGCGCGGCGACTTCTACCTGCTGCACACCGGGGACGGAACGAACACGAACCGGTTGCTGCAATACCGGCCGCCGCAGGACAGTTGCACCGACTCCGATCTGCGTGACCGGGTGTACGCCGGCGATGTCGACAGCGGTGTGCCCAACCGCTACGCCGCTGACGGCTGCACGATCAACGACCTGATCGACGACGATCGCGATTGGGCCGACCACGGTGCATTCGTGCGGGCCGTCGAGGCGGTGGCCGACCAGCTCGTTGCCGACGACGTCATCACCGACCATCAGCGCGGTCAGCTCGTCCGCGCCGCCGGCACGAGCGATGTCGGCCGCTAGGAACCGTGCGGCGCCAACTTCCACGAGCCCGAGCCAGCGGGCACGTCCGCGGTGAGTTCAATGAACGTACGGCCATGGCGCTGCACGGTGGCCACGCTGCCGGTGCCGCTGACCACCGCGGGCGCCCGATCCACACCGGGCAGCATGAGCATGATCGCGGCGTCGGGGACCGGCTGTTCGGCGCTGGACTCGACGAGCCAGCCGCCGTCGGTGGGCCGGACCGTCACCTGGACGCGCCTGCGCAGCCGCTCCCACTCGTTGATCTGCTTGCTGGTCCACCATGGCAGACCGCGCCGGCGTGCCTCGTCGGCCAGGGCCAGGCAGGCCTTGCGTGTGGGCGGGCGCATCAGCAGGTGCGGCCCGTGGAACAGGAAGTGTGCGACGCCGTGCTGCTCGATCGCATTGTCGAGGATGACGTCGCGGACGCTCTCGTGTCCGGCCCAGGCCAGGTCCTGCGTGTGCAACGGCAGGTTGAGCACGTCGTAGAACCGATGACCGTCGTCGGCGTCGGCGATGGGGAACGACACGTGCGCGGTGCCGAAGGGGAACCCGACGGTGCCCTGCTTGCTCGGCCCGCGCGACTGGTCGATCTGGATGCCCAGCCGCTCGCACCACTCGTAGAACTCGGTGAATCCTTCCCAGCGGGTGTAGTGGTTCTTGTTCGAGACGATGTCGTCCACGCCGGTGACCGCCTGCGCCCAGGCGTACTGGGCCCGGATCTGTGGCCAGCCCCAGGTGGCGATGTCGGCGTCGTGCATGGCGTTGTAGTGCAGCGCCTGTTCGTGACCGGCCTTGCCGACGGCGGCGAAGGTCTCCGGTTCGTACCCGCCGGGGAACACCTGGCACCAGGTGACCTTGACGTCGGCTTCGTCGAAAGCCTCGAGCGCGGCGCGGCCCTGCTCGTCGACACCCAGATCGGCATCGTGCGACATGTGCGCCACGGCCGAAACTCCCGCCGGCCAGTAGTACAGCCACGGCTGGGCGAGTTCCACCTGCTCAGCGGCCCACCACACGCATTGCAAGAACAACGATCGCCACAGGTCGGCGTGCGGGCGGTGGAACATCGGCAGACCCGACACCGGCGGATTGACGTGCTCGTAGCGGTCCAGTTCGGGTTCGCCGGGCGGCAGCGCACGGTCGCGCTCCAGGCACAACGCCATGCCGTCCTCGCACTTGAGGATGCCCTCGTCGATCGGCGCCGAACCGTCGGAGGCCGGAACGCCGTCGGCGGCGACCGGATATCCCTGCTGGATCCGCACGATGGTCTGCCACAGGTCGACGCCGCAGGCGATCACCACGCCAGAGCCAACGCGCCGCGCGGTCACCGCCGCGCCGCCGTCCTCCCACGAGGCGAGCACGTCGACGTCGTCGCCGGCGTTCAGGCGCACCCCGCCGACGGCGTGAAGCGCGACGTCAGGCACGTGCGTCCAGACGGCGTCGGCGTGGACGTCGACGTGGCCGTGCTCTGCGTCGAGGCTGGTGACATTCGTGCTACCGGCCAGCTCCGCGAGGTCGCCGGGATCACCCACGACCACCACGGCGCCCCCGTCGTTCACCCAGGCCGCGAGGCGTTCGCGGGTGGCGGCGTCGAGCCCTGCGTGGTGGGTGATGAGCACGAGTCCGGTGTCGTCGGACAAGGCCTGCGCATCGAGGGCGCTGGCCGTCCGGTACGGCAATCGGACGTGGTCGAGAACCTCCGTGGCGTAGCGCCACCACGCCTGCGGCGTGGGGGAGTCCGGTGGTGGAATGTCGGGCACGATCGCGAGGGTCTGGGTCTGCACAGCGGAGGCTCCTTCACCGGGGGTCGTTCGGTGGCCGCAACGCTTACTGGCCGCAGTTGTGGTCAGCCCTTATTGGGTATTTACTTTAGCCCATAATCTGGGCCGGGGTGCGGGGTGTCAAGAGGGCGCGAGTCAGCGCCGCACGGCATCCGGAGTCTCAAAGTGCTGTGCGGTCGGTTACTGGACGACGTGTGTCAGTCGCGCGCCGCGCGAGCCTCGCTCGGCACCTTCTCCACCAACAGCTGGTACAGCCGTGGTGGCCGGCCGACCTTGCTCGACCGGGCCGGAGGCATCGGCCAGGCCAGGCCCTCGTCGACCAGCGAGTGGAGCATGCGGCGCGCGGTGCGCAGCGTGACGCCGAGCAGTTCGGCCACGGTCTCGGCATCGACGACCCGGTCGTCGTCGCCACGTTTGTCCAGCGCGTCGGCCAGGCGGGCCAGGACGTCGACGCTCTTGGAATCCCGGCTCGGCAGCGGCGGCGGGGCGGTGGCCTGACGGGCTGCCGGAAGCTGCAGCACGGTGTCACCCGGGCCGACAAGGAAGGCCGTGGTCCCAGCGCCGGCCGAAGCCTTGTCCACCGCCGCCTGCGCGTTGAGCTCGGCCTCGCGGGTGGAGCGGCCCAAGCCGATACCGATCTCGAGTTGCAGGCCCAAGGCTGCTGAGATCCGGCCGAGGAACGGTGCAACGGTCAGATCGTCGGTGGCGAGGTTGAGCGAGCCCATGGTGGTGACCACCAGGTAGCTGTGCTCGTCGCGCGTGAGTACCGCGGCGTCCATGGGTCGGGCCTCGCGCAACAACTCGCGGTGCAGCGAGAGCTTCATCTCCTGGTACCAGTAATTACTGGGGCTGGCATGCGCCGGGAATGCGCCCCGGTGCGCTTGGACGATCATGGTGACGATCCGCGACTCTTCGAGTTTCGCTCCGCTGCCCATGAGCGCCGCGGTCTGCAGCGCGTTGCGCAGCGTGATCCCCGACGGCGTCATCTTCAGCGACGGCACGCCGGCCTCGGCGAGCGTGGCGGCAACCGTGGGGACGGTGGTGACAGCGCCGGTGGTCTTGCCGGCCTCGTACAGCCGGCGATGGAAATCGAGGAACTCCGCGGCGGACTCCGGGCCCGCGTACTGCTGGGTGTGCACGCCGCTCGGATCGAGTCCGATCTCGCGGTAGGCCGCCTCGACGTCGGCTGCCGGCACCGAGTCGATGCTGACGCGCAACGGATCGAAGATGCCGTCCAAGCTGGCTCGCAGCAGCGTCCCGTAAAGTGCCGCACCGCCCACCGGCGCGTAGGTGGCCGGTACCGGAAGGTCGCCCTTGGTCGTGGCGACGTCGTAGGGCAGCGGGCCGGCGAACAGGCAGACGTCGATGCGCGAGGCGATCTTCATCGCCTGGGTGTGAGCGTCCTTCTCGTCGTGGTACACCGCAGGAACCAGCCGCCACGACGGGTTGCCGGTCTCGCGAGCCACGCTCATGATGCGGTGCACGATCTCACTGGCGCCCACGACCCCGATGGTGATCTCTTCACGAGTGCCGGTGGTGGGTTGATGCATCGGGGTCAGCTCCTGCTCGGTCGGACCGCGGGAGCGAGCGCCGACGCCGCGGCTTGTGTCGACCCGTGGTCCAGCTGCTGATAGACGCAGTGCGTGGAACGATCCCATTATGGCACGTAGCTATCGTGTCGATCAGTCGTCTTGATAGAGATCTCGCCGTCCCCGGGCCGGTGGGCAGGAGACGGCGAGACCGTGTATTCGCGTTGTTGTTCTCGGCGCGAAGGAATGATTCGCGGCCCGGTCGAACTCAGCGTTCAGAGTGCGTCGGGCTCCGTTCCTGCTCGTCGTCGTGAGTAGCGGATGGCCAGAGCTCCGGCAGCGGCGATCAGGGTCATCGCAACGATGAACGGTGCGCCTGGCCCGCTGAGGCCAGTATCGGGCAACGCGCTGCCGTCGTCTCCCGGCCGATCAGTGCCCGGGTCGGGCGCGGGTGTTTCCGAACCTGGCGTCTCGGGGTCCGGGCCTGGCGTTTCCGGGTCGGGATCCGGCGTCTCGGGGTCGGGGTCTGGCGTTTCCGGGTCGGGATCCGGCGTCTCGGGGTCGGGGTCCGGCGTTTCCGGGTCGGGATCCGGCGTCTCGGGGTCAGGATCCGGGGTGCCAGGGAGTACGTCCACGACGACGTCGGCGTCCGAGCGCAGGTTCCCGTCCGGGTGGTCCCGCTGGACGCGATAGGTCAACGTGCCGCCCGTGTAGGCGCGGTCCGCGACGGAAAGGGTGAGACTTCCGGTCGCTGGATCGATGCTCGCGTCGAGTTCCGCGGGCACCGAGGTCAGCGAGTACACGCTGGGACTGTCTCGAAGTCCGTCGTCCGCGAGTACCTCGTCGTTCGCGGCGAGGTCGACGTTCACGGTGTCATCGGCCCGGATGGTCACCGCGTCATCGTGCGCGCACGCGAGGTCGCTGCCCAGACCGCCGTACAGTTCGTCGCCGCCGCCAGGGTTGTCACCGCCACACAGGAGGTCGTTGCCGAACTCGCCGAACAGCCGGTCGGCCCCGTCGCTGCCGAAGAGGGTGTCGTTGCCTTCTCCGCCGTAGAGTTCGTCGTCGCCGGCGCCACCGGTCAACATGTCGGGGCCGGCCTGTCCTTGAATGTTGTCGTCGCCGCCGTCGCCGACCAGGATGTCCGCGCCGTTGCCGCCCTCGATCCAGTCGTCGCCGTCGTCGCCGTACAGGCCGTCGTCGCCGGCACCGCCGATCAGTCGATCGTCGCCGGGTCCCCCGAACACCAAATCGTCGCCGGGGCCGGCGTTGACCTCGTCGTTGCCGACGCCGGCATACACGGTGTCGTCGCCGTTGCCGCCGTCGATGACGTCGTTGCCCGCGTTGCCTTCGATGTAGTCGTCACCGCCATCGCCGACCATGGTGTCGTGGCCGTCGCCGCCGTAGAGCGTGTCGTCTCCGTCGCCCCCGCTGGCCCCGTGGTCGCCGCCGTCGCCGGCGACGTAGTCGTGTCCGGCGCCACCACGAACGGTGTCCTGTCCGGCGCCGCCGTACAGGTTGTCGTCGCCAGCGTTGCCCTCGATGTAATCGGTGCCCGTATCGCCGTGCGCGAAGTCGTCCCCGGCGCCGCCGAGCAGCTCGTCGTCGTCGCCGTCCCCCCAGAGCTGGTCGTCACCGCCGTGGCCGCGTAGCAGGTCGTTGCCGCCGCGGCCGAAGATCTGGTCGTTCTCGGCCGTTCCATCGATGACGTCGTCGCCTCCGGTTCCATCGATCAGTGCAGCGGCCGCCGGCATCGCCAGTGGGCCGATCATGAGTGCTGGTCCGCAGAACATGGCTGTCAGCACGATCGCAGCACGCACCGACAGACCTGGTTGATGGGTCATCTGCTCATCGTCGTCAGCGACGGTACGAGAGGTACCCGTGGTGGCCACGGGAAAGTGTCGCGATCGCCGGCAAAGATGGGCGACGACCAGCGGATGATCTGGGCGGGCTAAGGTCCACGTCGTGGACCGGATGGAGCTGATCGGCCGTGAACCGCAGCTGCGGATGCTGGCTGATGCGATCAGCGACGCCAAGAACGGCCGGGCTCGCGCCGTGACGGTGTGCGGTGAAGCAGGCAGCGGCAAGACCATGTTGCTGGATGCCGCAGCGGCCGAGGCTCGCGACACGGTGCACACGATCCGCATCGCAGGGCATCCGGCCGAGACGGACCTGCCGCTTGCCGGAGTCCATCAACTCGTACGCGAAGCCAGGTTCGACGGTGTGGTCACCGCCACCGGCCAGGATCCCCTGCGCGATGCGTCGGCGTTGTTGGAAGCGTTGACCACCCTGGCCCGGCGACGACCGGTACTCCTGGTGGTCGACGACGCGCAATGGCTCGACGGGCCCAGCCACCGCGCGCTGGTGTTCGTCGCCCGCCGCCTCGACGCGGACGCGATGTGCGTGGTCTTCGGCGTGCGTTCACCGCATGACGAGCACTTGACGGTCGGAACGCGCCTCGACGTCGGCCCGCTGTCCCGCCAGGAGTCCCTGGCGCTACTCCACAGGACATATCCGCAGATGAGCGCCCGAGTCGCGGCGAAGATCGCCCAGCAGGCAGTCGGTCTGCCGCTGGCGCTGTGCGAGATACCCGCGGAACTCGATGCAGCGCAGCAGCGCGGAACCGAGCCGCTCCCGGCCGACCTGCCCCTCGGACGGTCGATCACCGGTCTGTTCGCCAAGCGGCTTGCTGCCCTGACGGACGCGGCCCGGCTCTGCCTGCTGGCCGCTTCCTTCGACACCTTGTCGCCGACGGCGTATGTCGCTGTGCTTCGCCGACTGGGCTGCTCGCTCGATGACCTGGACGAAGCCGAGCGGCTCGGGTTGGCTCGGCTGCGGGAGGGGCGGTGTCAGTTCAGGCACCCGCTGGTTTCGGCAGCAGTTCGCAACGAGGCACGATCACAGCACCTCGTTGCGGTGCATCGCGCCTTGGTCACTCAGTTCGCCGACGATCCCGTACGGCTGGCTTCCCACCTGAAACAGGACCCGAACGTCGACCCGGAGACGCTGCGGACGGCCGTATTGCAAGGCGCCCGGGCTGCTCGCGACGCGCGAAGTTACGACGACGCCGCCGAGTTGTGGAAGAGCGCCTCCCAACTGGCCAGCGAGCCCACGCAGAAGCGCGCCTTCCTCCGTGAGGCCGTCCGATGTCTCGCGCTGTCCGGCGCTGGTCCCGAGGCACGCACGCTGATCGAACAACTCCTCGCCGAGACCACCGAAGCGATCGAACGCGCCCAGGTGCTGCGCGACCTGACCTGGCTGTCGCTGTGGACCCAATCGGTTGCTCCTCACGACGACGAGCGGATCGAGGCTCATGGCATCGAGCTGATCCAGGCCGGCGACACGCGCACCCGAGAGGCAGGCCGAGATCTGCTCGCTGCCCTCGCCACGGCGATGTTGGGGGCGGGGGAGTACCGGCGTGCGCAGCAGGTGTGCGCGACGTTGCACGAGCATGTCGCGGACCGGCTGACCCTGGAGCAGCGCCTGTTGTGCGACGTCATCGCGGTGATGGCCGGCGAACCGGGCGGGGGTGCCCTGCTCCGTGGCCGGTGGACGGACTCCTACCCTTGGCAACACATCCTCGACCCCGCGACGCCGGCCGGGTTCATCACGGTCGTGCCGGGTTGGCTGGGGGAGTACGAGATCGTCGACGAGGTGATCGCCCACTGCCGTCGGGCCACGGACGAGTACGGACCGTCCGCATCCGGTTTCTACATCGCCAGTTCCATGACCGCGAGCCAGGAACGGCGCCAGGGCCGATGGGATCGTGCCCTGCTGGAGTTCGAAGCGCTCGAGCGCATGGTCATCGACACTGACTTCGCTGCTCCGTACCCCTTCATCGCCCTGCGGCACGCACATCTGCTGGCGGCACGTGGCGACACCAGCAGCTGCGAACTGCTTCGGCAGCAGGCGCGGGAACAGGCGCCGGCATGGGTGCCGATCCTGGCTCACCTCGACCATGCCGTAGCCGGACTGCTCGCGTTGTCGCATCGAGATTTCACGACGGCGTTGCAGCACCTCGACCTCGCCGGGGAGATCGAGCGTCAGGTCGGCCTGGTGCCGTCCGGGTACTTGTCCAGGTTCGCCGACACGTTCGAGGCCGCCTGGCGCCTCGGAAAGGCCGCCGATCGGCTCGGCGATCTCACCGCGTTCGAGAAGGCGATGGACGGGGTGGGTCACGTCGCGATGCTGGGGCTCGCGACCCGGTGCCGGGCGCTGGCGGCGGCGCCTCAGCACATGGACGCCCTGTTCGCCGACGCTGTCGACAAGCTCAGCCGAGAGCCCGATGGGTTCGAGACCGCCCGAACCCATCTGTTGTGGGGCGAGCGTCTGCGCCGCGCCCGCCGGAAAGCCGAGGCGCACAAGAAGCTCTCGCTGGCCCACGAGACATTCGTGCGCCTGGGTGCGGGCAGTTGGGCCGAACAGTGCAACGCGGAACTGGCCGCGTGTGGAATTCGCCGCATCAACGACCCGGCGCTGGCCAGCGGGCCCGCGGCCCAGCTCACACCTCGAGAGTTCGAAGTGGCTCGCGAGGTCGCCGGCGGTGCGACCAACGCCGAAGCCGCGCGCCGGTTGTTCATCTCCGAACGGACCGTCGAATTCCACTTGTCCAGCGTGTTCCGCAAGCTCGACATCGACGGGCGCGAGGCCCTCCGCGTCATCATGGAGGCTTGATCAGCACCGGTCGTGACGTCACTCGACTTCGAGCGACACGAGGTCGGCCAACGCGATCGCCTTCAGCTGTTCAGCCGTTGCGTCACCGGTGCGCACCGACGCCATCACCGTCGATTCCTTGACATCGGTGGCCGCCGTTCGGCCCGCAGCGGAGCGCAGTGGCCCGAGCGCACCGTCATACACCTCGACCGTGCTGCCGCCGGTTTCGACGTGGTCGACCGGGTCTTGGCCGTCCAACAGATCACGACGCAGCGCTTCGGTCGGGCCGACGACGACGCCGACCTCGTTGCCGCTCTCGTCGGCCCAGAAACACTCGACCACGCCGTGGCCCCAACGTCGGTTCTCACCAGCAGGGACGGCGTCGAACACCGAACCGAGATGGGCCGGATCAAGCGCGTCGCAGACGTCCGCGATGGCCGGCGGCACGATCCCGAGATCGATGTCGCAGGTCTCCTGCAGGTAGGCGCCCACGGCCTCTGCATGCCCTGGGAACTGGATGACCATGGCGAAGGCTTGCTCGTCGTCGAACCGCAGCGCCTCGGTGAGATCGTCCTCGGTGGTGATCTCGACGCCTTGCAAGGCTTCGTCGGTCATGGTGAAGAAGTCGGCCAGCGCCTCCCACGAAGGGGCTACCGGAGCCGGTGGCTCGGTGGCGGCGAAGCGCTCGGCTGCTACCGAGACTTGCGCGACGAACGCCTGCGGATCGTCGGTCGACAGATCGCTCTGCAGGATGGCGAGATCGTCCTCGATGCCCTCGAGGGCTGCGCAAACCTCGTCGTCCGGCGCCTGGCCGGCCGGCGACGACGTCGCCGACTCCGGCTCTCCGTCGGCCACCGGTGTCGAGTCCTCCCCAGTGGTGGCGTCCTGGGTGGCGCTGTTCTCGGTGTCGCCGTTCTCGGTGGTGCCGTCCTCGCCGCCGCAGGCGGTCAACGACGCCACGAGTACAACGGCGATCCCTGATACGACCGCACGAGACGTAGCCGTGCGCGCAGAGACGAAACGAACCATGACGGGAGGCTAGGAATGCCACTCTCGAATCGGCATCCGAGGCGGCCTCGTGAGTGTGCAGGTGCGAGACCCACGTGGCACACTGAAATGCTCCACAAAGCGAACATCTCGGGCGCGATTGGTCGCTTTCACCGAGCCACGCGGTGCGCGCGGGGACGCGGCACGGGCGGTGGCCGGGCCGCTACGGTGGCGTGATGTCCGCCGACACCATGGGCCACGAGCCGGTGCACAGCGCACGAGGCGCCGTTGCCATCATCACCAACAGCAGGGGACAATTGCTTCTGCACCTTCGCGATGATTTCCCCCACATCGCCTGGCCGGGGCACTGGAGCCTGCTCGGTGGCGGCGTCGACGGCGACGAGACGCCGCACGAAGCCATCGTCCGCGAGCTCCAGGAAGAAGCTGGGCTGACGGCAACGGGCGTGACCGAGCTGTTCGACATGCGCGACGGCGACGGCTCCGGTCTGACGATCACGTTCTTCGCCGGCACGTGGGACGGTGACGAGACCCAGCTGCCGCTCACTGAAGGCGTCGAGCTCCGCTTTGTCGACCCCGAGGACCTCGACGAGCTGCGGATCCCGCCCTACATCCATCAGGGCATCCGCAGAGGCCTGTCGAGATGAATAACGTCCGCGGCGGCGGCTGAACGACGAGTTCACAGCATCTGCAACGAATTTGTTGCGCAAGGAGTTCGTTGCAGATAGCATGATGCGCATGTCCGTTGCTCCTGAGGTCGAGGTCGACCTGGACGCTGCCTTCGCAGCACTCGGCGACCGGACTCGTCGGGCGATCATCAGTCGGCTCACCCAGGGTGAGGCGACCGTAGGTGAACTGGCCGAGCCCTTCGGGTTGACCCATCAGGCCATCTCTCGCCATGTCGGCATCCTTCGGCGCTGCGGGCTGATCCAGCAACGGGTGGACGGTCAACGACGCCCGTGCCGCCTGGATGTCGAACGGATGCAGGAGCTGGCCGGGTGGATCACCGAACAGCAACGCCAGTGGCAGTCGCGTCTTGACAGCCTTGAAGACCATCTGGCGTCGATACAAAAGGAACGGACCCGATGACGAACCCCGCGACGCTCGACGGCGATCAGTTGATCGCGACTCGTTACCTCGACGCCGAGCCGGCCCTGGTGTGGGAGGTGTTCACCACGCCCGAGCACTTGGCGGCGTTCTGGGGTGGTGATCACGCAACCGTCCCGCCGGAGTCGGTGGCCGTCGACCTTCGGGTGGGCGGGACCTTCGAGTTGGAGACTGTCGGCGCTGACGGTCGCCGCAACCCGCTCCGGTTTCGATACGAGGCCATCGAGGCACCCAGTCGATTGGTGCTCGCCGAACAACGCACCGGCCTCACGACCGAGATCACCTTCCGGTCGACGGGCAGCGGAACCACGCTGGTGGTTCATCAACGTCGGCTGCCACCCGAACTACGAACCGACCAGGCCCGCACCGGACTGGCCGGAGTCCTCGCACGACTGAGCGTCGTCGTGAGCGAGCTGAAGAACAACGAACGGAGACCCACCACATGACCACCCGCGAGCAGATCGTCCACCGATACATGGACGGCTTCAGGCGAAGCGATCATGAAGCGATCCTCGCGTGTCTTACCGACGATGTCGTCTGGCACATCCACGGCCTGCGCACCACTCGCGGGAAGGCCGAGTTCGACGACGCGATCGAGAACCCCGCATTCGTGGGCAGCCCTCAACTCACGGTGGAGCGGACCATGCAGGCCGATGACGTCGTCGTCGTCACGGGTACAGGTACCGGACATCACCGCGAAGCCGGGCGCTTCCAGTTCGCCTACAACGACCTGTTCACCTTTCGCGACGACCTGATCGCACAGGTCGATTCCTACGTCGTTCCACTGACATGAACGACGTGACACCTACTTACCAGCGGCGGATCGGCGAGTGCTGACACTGACCCGTCCGACTCGATGGCGGATTCGACGGTTGTCAATCCTGGTCGCGAGCATCGCGCTGGTGGCCGCATGTACGAGTTCGAGTGGGGCCGAGCGCCATGCCGACGGTGAGGGCGGACCGTTGTCCGCGTCCACGGGCGGTGGTACAAGCTCGCTGTTCGCGCCTGGGGACATGACGTGGTACGGCTCCTTCGGCTCCATGCTGTTGTGCGCGCGCACTCCTGGGCAGAAGATCACGTTGCGCGACGTGGCCTTTGACGCCGAAGTGGAACCTCTGGACG
This sequence comes from Haloactinopolyspora sp., assembly GCF_027324685.1. Classification (NCBI taxonomy): domain Bacteria; kingdom Bacillati; phylum Actinomycetota; class Actinomycetes; order Jiangellales; family Jiangellaceae; genus Haloactinopolyspora; species Haloactinopolyspora sp. The sequence goes on along the minus strand of NZ_DAHVSH010000164.1, from coordinate 235 downwards.
TGACGCCCTACCTTCGTATCGTCGGACCCGACCAGGTGGAAGGCGACGGCAACGCCCTAGACACCATCGGTACAGCAGTCGGCGAGCCGCCGAACCTCTACGGTGGAGAACGAGTGGCGGGCACGTTCACCACCGAGATCGCCAGCCATGAGATCAGCCAAAGCTGCGACGATGTTGGTCCCGACGACGGTTACACGGAACTGATTATCGTGATGAAGAACGATGAGCGCGGCGG